>JBARRE010000652.1:0-6638 GCA_049644065.1 Sedimentisphaerales bacterium
GGTTCAACTGCAAAAAAGTTGGTTGATTATCACATAATTATAAAAGGATTTATCGCTTTATGGGCACCAGCATAATAACATAAGTGGGCGGCACCGTTGAAGATACCGCCCTATGCTGTATGCCACCATCAGGGCGCTCGGGTCGCTTCCCAGCGTTGCCCCGTTCGACTGCGCTCAGGGCAGGCTCTATCGGCCCCGATGGCGGTGGTATTAAACCCATTCATGCTGTTGCCTTAAAGCGTTAAATCCAAAAGAGTTGCAGGGTTTATTTCTTATCAGCCCACCAACTTTTTTGCAGTTGAACCGTAAATTAGGAGGTTTTCTCATGGCTACTACAGCACAAATCCTTGCAAATCGTCTTAATTCGAAAAAATCTACCGGGCCGCAGACGGTCGACGGTAAGGACGTCGTCTCGCAGAATGCGGTCAAGCACGGCCTTTTTGCGGAATCGGTAATAAAAGGCGAAAATCCGGCTGATTATGAAGCGTGATCAAGATAATGAAAGAGCTTAAAAGGTGCCAAATAATGCGTCGAATTGAGCGGCAAGACGCTGATCAGCAACGCGATCCATCCCCATCCCTTCGGGATGAGGCTGCCACTCGGCCTGCGGAGAAAAAGGTCGATTTGAAAAAACAAAGCCAATTTGTGCCGGCCCAAGTTGGTGCAAAGTCTTTTATGAAAGGAGATTATGATAAAAAACCAGCCGGCGGCGTCGAAAAAAACAAAGCCAATCAAACCCAATTACACGCTCCTGCGCAGGGCAAAGGAGCAGGAAAAATAGAAAAATCGGTTGCGGCAGCCAGTGGTTAGCCGGGTGCGCTAACTAAGAGGGGTGAGTAATCGGACAATATCGACGAAGATTACAGGGCAACCTCGTCGTAAGAAGACGGCTTGTATGTCAGTACGCGTAAGGTATCGAAGCCGGCAGGGACCTTGGTGCTGGCTGAACGGTCGAAGTTCATTGTGGCGTTGCCCTCGACGATCATGGGCTGGTCGGAGTAATTGATAATCGTGCCTTTGATCTCGGCGGCGACGTTGCCGGAGAAATGGACGCCGCTGACAGCGACGACTCCCTCCAAAGTAGAGAAATTGCCCTGGAATGACATGGCAAAGCCCGGAGCTACGATGGATGAACCTTCTTCAGCGCGAATCGCATCGAATTCGGCGCCCGCTGGATATGGGCCGCTGGCAAAGTTGCCCAGGACGTCGATTCTGTCAGTCACGGGATTGGCCGTAACATCGCCTTCGGCGACTATGATGCCCTGCAGGTCCACGTTGTCAAATGTGACAACATTAGGTGATTCGATGAGTAAGATTCCTTGTATTTGCTTACCTTTTGTAAAAGTGGGATTAGTATTAGCAGCGATTGTTACGTTGACAAGAGGATTCGGAGTACTGGCTATATCGGTCGAAGAATCGATAGTTATTCCTGTAGCATACGGCCCGAAACGTGCCGTATCGGGTTCGGGAAACTCCACGGGATCGACGCCTATGAAGACGTGGTTGTCTATCGCCGTCTGGCCGTTGTCGCCGTCGATAATGATATCGCCGCCGAAGATCGCATCGGCATCCGGATTGCCGATCATGATATCGCCGTCGAAGTTTGTATTGCCGCCTACGGAAAGTGCGGTAGTGCTGCCTGAGCTCTCAATATAAATATCCGCTTCCCAGGTCTCAGTAGCGCCGGTTGTACGGGGATTGCCGATATAGTTAAGAGGGCCTTTTGTAGCCAGGCCGAAATTAAAGATCGGCCATTCGTAAGGTTCGATATCGAATTCGACTTTTATTGTCCGTGTAATCTGGGCATCGCCTCCTGTGGTGTAAACCTCCAGAATGTAGGGATTAGTGTCGCTGATACGCATTTGTCCACTAAATGTCTGTCCGGTTGCCGAATCCAGTGTAACCGGGGATATTGTGCCGAGGTTTTCCTTAAGTATGATGTTCGTGATGCTATTCGCATCCAGATTGTATTCCAGGGTGTTCATTATAGTGCTGAAATACTTGTTTGGCGGTGTCGAGCTTGGCATCGAGATGGGAGTCAGCCAGTGCCGCTGTACTTCCAGTCCGGACGTGGCGCTGCCCAGCGCGCAATCGACCTTGTGATGGTTCGATGCGAGTTGCGCGTTCGTGCCGGACATGGTTGCCATAGAGACAGCCAGTGCGGAAAAGATAAGAACGAAAATCATTGCTACGATAAGTACGGCGCCTTTGCGCTTCAGATGAACTGATTTGTTTATGGGTGCCATTTTTTCCCCCCCGGAAAAGCCCCAATAAGACAGTAACTGGTAACTTCTATGTGCTACCTAAAGTATAAGAAATATTAACTGCAGATGCAACATAGTTGGAACGAATTGAGTAAAGGAGATGTGAGTATGAATGACCTATAAGAACTGTATAATACAGCCAAAGTGACGCTTAAAAGCCCTATAGTGTTGAAAAGCGAAACGAGCGGTCTATATCAGCACTTCCGTGTAAGTAGATGGGTTGTACTCCAAAACTATTTCGGGCACAAATCCCGCCGGCACCTCGGTTGTGCCGGAACGGTTGAAATAGAGGTCGCTGTTTCCTGACAGCGTCATTTCCTCGTCGGAGTAGTTGATGACCGAGCCGTTGATTGTTCCGCCGGCGTTGCCAAAGAATTCGATGCCGTTGCCGCTTATTGCGCCGCTTAGCGTAGAGAAGCTGCCGCCGAACGACACGTGAAAGCCCGGAGCCATCACGAATGTGCCTGTTTGGTCATGAAGTCCGTTGAATTGTGCTTCCTCGGGCAATTCGGTGATTGGGTGGCTGTCGACATTGCCGAGGAATATGATCTGATTTACGCCGGAATTGTCTTGGATATCTCCGTCTCCGACGATAATGCCGGTTATATCCGCGCCTCCTGTGAATGTAACTACGTTGGGCGTTTCGATATAGACAATTCCTTTTAGTGTCACTTGACCTGAGAAGGTTGGATTGGTGTTCGCGGGGATTCTGATGTTCTCCAAAGTTGCATCCGCAGAGGTGTCTGTGTTGGGATCGAGTGCCGTTACGAATGACTCGAACTGATCTGGGTCCGGCTCCGGGAACTCGCTTGGCGGAACACCGAAAGAGACATGGTTGTCAATGGCGTCCTGGCCCGTTTCACCGCCTATGCCGGCCTGACCGCCCTGAAGGAACACGTTGGCAATGGGATTAGCGATGCTTACGTCACCGGCGATTTGCGAGTTGCCGATGATCGAAAGGGCGAGATTGGAGTTCTCGCTTTCGATATAAACACTCGCCTCAACGGATACGTTAACGCCTTCAAGCTCGATATTGCCCGACAGCGACAAAGGGCCTTTGGTTGCTACACCAAAATCGAAGACATTATGTGCTCTTTCGCCGAAATAATAGTTTGCTCTTATTGTGCGTGTTATCGAACCATAGACACCGGTGATATCGATCTGGAGTGTTTCGTTATCGAGCCGCGTAATTGTTCCGTAGAAACTCTTCTGGCCCGGCGAGTCCAGTGTCACGCTTGGGATGGTTATCGCTGAGCCGTTGCAGGAGGTAGTGACATTTGTTATGCTTTCGCTTGTCAGCTCGTCCTGGAGCGAGTCTGCAATTTGGTCGAATCTCAGGTCCTCGGCTGTCGTTCCGGATATCGAAACGCGGCTTAGCCAGAAGCGGATAACATCGAAGCCCGACTCGGCACAGGCCCTTGCGTGATCCGCCTTGCGATGGTTTTCTGCGATTTGTAAATTAGTGCCGGACATTGCAGCCATCGAGACAGCCAGAGCCGAAAAGATAACTACGAATATCATGGATATGATTAGAACAGCACCACGATTCTTTGAGTGAACAGAGTTGCTTGCGGGTGTCATTTTCCCCCCCCTTATCGGAAAAACACCACTTAGAAAGTCTTTTTATAACTTCTATGAGCTAACTAAAGTATAAGAAATATTTGCCGTAGAGGCAAAAATGATCAGATATTACAAATGAGGCGTGAAAATATGGAATAATAGTATTAAACGGGGTGAAAATGTTGCTATGAAATATTCTCTTTCTCGGCGAAATATGAGCTGCGTGCAAACGGGCCGGAGATGACCCAGGAAAATCCCAGCTCGACGGCTTTATGCTTCCAGAAATCGAATTTGGCTGGAGTTACATACTCGACAACATCGAGAGAATCCTTTGAGGGTTTGAGGTATTGGCCGATCGTGATTCTATCGCAGCCGGCATCGCGCAAATCTCTCAAAACCTGCTCGATCTTGGCGTCGGTTTCTCCAAGCCCGAGCATGATTGAGGATTTCGTCTGGACCTGATTATATTGCTCCTTCGCCATTTTCAGCAGATTCAGAGACAGTTGATAGTCTCCGCCGGTTCTGGCGACCGGGTATAGCGATGGGACAGTTTCCACGTTGTGGGCGAATACGAACGGCAGGGAGCTATGCAGGATTTGCAGGGCACTGGCCTGGCAGTTGCGAAAGTCGGGCGTGAGTATCTCAAATTTAACATCCGGGCACTGCTGCCTGACGTTGTCGATGCAATTGCGAAAGTGGCCGGCGCCGCCGTCCGGTAAATCATCGCGATCGACGCTGGTTATGACCAGGTATTTCAATTGCATTTTTTTTGCCATTTCCGCCAGGCGCGACGGCTCGGTCTTGTCCGGCGGTTCGGGCTTGCCGGCCGCTACCGAACAGAATTTGCAATTTCGCGTGCAGATATTGCCCAGAATCAGGACTGTTGCCGTCCCTCTCGACCAACACTCGCCTCGATTGGGACAGTTTGCATTGCTGCATATCGTCTGCAGACCGAGAGATTCGAGAACTTTCCTGGTATGCTGGAAACTGCCGCCGGCGGGCAAAGGCCTGCGGAGCCAGGGCGGCAGCCTGCGGCTTTTGTGTTTCGTGCTGTGTGCTTTATCCTTTTGCATTCTATTTTTCATTCTATGAAAAGTGCTCTGTGAGCAGTTCGGCTAACTTTTGCTTTATTTGATTCATTGGGTGTTCTTTGCCGGTTTCTTTTAGGACTGATGTCATTTCGACGTTGTCCAGGCCGCATGGTACGATGGAATCGAAAATGCTCAGGTCGTTTTGGATGTTTATGGCCATGCCGTGATAGGTGATAGATCTCGACACGCGTACGCCGATAGAAGCGATTTTCCTGGCGCCGATCCATAAACCGGGGGCGCCTTTTCGCCTCGTGCTGTGGACGTCTAATTGCTTGAGCAATTCTGCGCCGATTGCTTCCAGCTCTCTGATGTATTCGTTGATTCCGAAGCCTGTTTTCTGCAGGTTCAGGATCGGATAAAAGACAAGTTGGCCCGGATTGTGAGCCGTCGTGCCGCCGCCTCTGCGGACATCCACTACGTCGATATGCTTTTGTGCCAGATCGTCACGGTTGACCAAGAGTTTGTTGGAACTTTGCCGGGCCCCGAGGGTAATGACAGCAGGGTGTTCAACGATCAAAACGGTATTGGGTATCTCGTTTTGATGCCTTTTTTCGCGTAAAAGTTGCTGCATCTGCAGGATTTGACGGTAATCGGCGAGTCCGCAATCACGGATTTGCAGAAGGCGTTTTTGACTTTGTTCAGCTACCAGATTTTCAGAGTCCAGCTTATTATCCGTAATTCTTTCTTTGGGCACAGATTTCATGGATTTTATTTTAATGATGGATTACGAGGATTGCACGGATTAGATATGTAAAAAAAAAGACTAATGACTATATACGGTCATCAGTCTTTGCTTTTCTTTTCCACTGCCCCGCTCGTCCGAAAGCCACAGACTCTTCACTGCCCTTCAAATTATGTCAATAACCATGCTAAAAGAGCATTTTATTATCTACTCATATTCAAAGGCGATTCCAACGCCGATCTCTGCATTTTCGAGTAGGTTTTTTCTATCTACCCTGACAATTGTGCCGCTTTTGATACGGGCAAATTGCCCTTTTTCCTTTGCCAAAGTCTCTGTGCGCGGGAAATTCAGCTCCACGAGATGGCCCGTCCGGATCGGTGCTGTTACCGGAAGTGTAACAAAGACGCCTGTCTTGCTGATATTACAGCTTCGGCCGATAACGAATCTGTTCGCTTCCGGTATCCAAATGCTGACAGGCCAGGCGACACTGCTCCGGCTATCTTTTCGCTGCTCAATTAAAGCCTGCATAGTTTCAATCTCCTTAAATAGTCGTTCCATCAATGATATGTTTTATCGGCAATGTTAAATTGGATAGATTAGAATATTTGGGCAAATTGATAGGTTTTTCTTAAAAACTTTTCTTTGTTGTATGTCTCAACGTCTAACAAGTTTTTTATCAGACGTTTCCTCTGCTAAATCAAAGAAAACAAGCTGCCGAACAGCTCAAATGCTCAAATTGATTGAATTATGAACTAATATCGCTTTTGAATTCATAGTTGATGGTTATTTAAATATAATGTGCAGATTTCCCATTTTAACTTGATTCTGAGCGGGAAACCTGAAGATCAGACAAAAAATTCTTGACAGAAGCAGATTATTTTGATAGAAACTAATTATCGCTGTTTTTGGATTTTGCCTCGTGTCCTATGATAATTGAACGGCCGGATAACTCAGCCATTCGCCCAAAGACCAAATATGATCGGTCAAACCTGCGACCATCGCGGGTGTTCTCGACAGCCATCGATCATTTCGGTCTTGTAC
>JBARRE010000653.1:0-2228 GCA_049644065.1 Sedimentisphaerales bacterium
TCTGAGTATTATGCAATCGGACCGGGGCGATTGCTGCATGATCGGCGATAAAATTCTCTATGAGGGAGATTATATAAGAGATTTCAAGGTTCGCCAAATTGGTGATAGTTTCGTTAAGCTCGAATGGGATCCAGATCGCAATAATGGGCCTTCGGGTACCCAATCAGAGGCAGTGGAGATCATGCTTAACTTGTCTGACTGAGACTACATTTTGTACTAACAATATCGTCTAAACTCTATGAGGAAAGGTGAAATGGTAAACATAAAAACGATATTAGAAAACGTGATAGACCACGGAGCAAGCGACTTGCATATTAACGTTGGGATGCCGCCGATATTGCGAAGGAATACCGAATTAACCGAACTGGATTTCCCGGCCGTCAGCAACGAGGATGCCAAAGAAATGGTCCTTTCTATGATTGGGCCAAACAGATTCAAAAAGTTTGAAGAAAACAAAGACCTTGATTTCTCGACAAACCTCGATGACGGTCATCGATTCCGAGTTAACGCTCACTTTCAGCGGGATACTATTGCAATTTCATTCAGAGTTATTCCAAATCAGATTCCCGCCTTGGATGACTTGCACCTGCCGCCGATAGTCAAAGAGCTGACCGATTTACCGAGAGGTCTTGTGCTCGTAACCGGCCACACCGGTTCCGGGAAAAGTACGTCACTGGCGGCGATGGTGGACTTGATAAATAACAAGTATCGAAAACGCATAGTTACGCTGGAAGATCCTATCGAATATATGATAGAGAATAAAAACAGTATGGTCGAACAGCGGGAAATCGGTTCGGACTGTACAGAATTCTCATCAGGGCTTAAGCACGTATTGCGGCAGGACCCGGATATCATTATGGTCGGCGAGATGAGAGACCTGGAGACTACCGGTTCGACAGTAACTGCTGCCGAAACCGGACACCTTGTCTTCAGTACGCTGCACACAATCAACGCTTCGCAGACGATCGAACGTATTATCGATATCTATCCGGCGGCCCAGCAAAATCAGATTCGAACAATGCTGGCCAATACACTACAGGCGGTGCTCTCACAGACGCTGTTCAGACGGATCGATGAGCCGGGAATGGTTCCCTGTACCGAAATATTGCTGTGTACCTCCGCGGTGAGAAACTGCATTCGTGAGAACAGAATCTATGAGATTCCGAATATTATCGAAACCTCCCGCAGACTGGGTATGCAGAACCTGGACAACAGCATATCCGATATGTACTTCAAGGGTTACATAGACAGGGATGAGGCAATAATGCGGTCGAGCAATCCTGCGAAAATGGAAAAGACGCTCGTACCGGTTGATGGGTTTGAAGTTGTTCAGTCTCCTCAAGAGGCTGAAGAGGCTGCCGTTCTGCAGCAATAACCAGCACCTGCATTCGCTGGTGCGTAATGTGTCCCCGGAAAAAAGACCGGACAGGGTTGGGGCAGACAATGCAGAAAGATGGGGCATGTAAATATGCTTGAAGAATCGTCGCAAAATAACAAAGGCGCAACCGCAGTTGCAGAAAATCCGCAAAATGATAAAGCACCGTGGGAGCAGAGCAAAAGGCCTCGGGAATCTGCACCTAAACCAGGCTATTCCTACAGGAAGAAACAAAAAGGCGCCTGGCAACAAGTCAGCCAGTTCAGGGTGGAGTTCGGGCCGAGCAGAAAGGACATCCTGAATTTTACGAATCAGCTTGCTGTTATGGTCCGCGCGGGGATCAGCCTTCAGGATTCGCTCGAATCGATAGCTGAACAAAACGAAAATCGGAAATTCAAGGCGGTCATTATCGATTTGAAAAACCGAATCGAAGCCGGACAAAGTTTCTCCCAGGCGCTTGCCGAGCACCCTCAGACATTCAGCGATCTCTATATCAACATGGTGGCTGCGGCAGAGATTAGCGGCTCGCTCAGTAAAATGCTCCAAAAACTGGCGGAGTATCTGGATTCCGAAGCCGAAACTCGCTCACAGATCAAAGGAGCGATGGTCTATCCGATCATCATAGCCGTCATGGCGGTGTCGGTGACTATTTTCCTGCTGTGTTTTGTTCTGCCGAGGTTTACGGCGATCTTTGCGGGCAAGGAACATCTGCTGCCGACTCCCACAAAAGTTTTAATGGCCAGCAGCGCATTTCTGCGAGGCTACTGGTTCCTTATTTTTCCGGCGATTGGCGCCGGCTTCTGGGGCTTTTGGTATTTTGTTGGTACTGAAGACGGCCGGAAGTGGTGGGACA
>JBARRE010000654.1:0-7042 GCA_049644065.1 Sedimentisphaerales bacterium
ATCGCGGAAGTATCGTAGGTTTGCAGCCGGACACGAGCTATAGCGTCAAAATCACCGTTAACGGCGAAAGCCGCGAGCTGGTATGCAAAACCAGGACCGATTCTTTTCCCATCGGCAAGATTACCTACCTTGAAGGCGGTATCAGCTCGAAACCACTGATTATTACCGAATCAGGCACGTCGGAAGGTTACCATTTAATAACACCGGCAAAAGATTCAAAAGCGACGATTGACGTTCGAAACGCGGAAAATTACACCTGCGTGATCGATGCCGATTACGTCATCGTTCGCGGGCTCGAATTCTGTAACGCCGCGGTTCACGGCCTTGTAATCAAATCGAGACGCCATGACAACGTCGTCGAAGACTGTCATTTTACATTCTGGGGCAGGATAGGCGGGCCAAGGACGTATGGGAACGAGGGCGGCACGGACAGCGCGATTTACGCTGAACGCCGCTCGGGCAACCTGACTATCCAGCGCAATCTGATTGAAAATCCGCGCGGCGCTTCGAACGACTGGGACACGGGCCACCCGTCCGGGCCTCAGGGGATTACCCTGATCAATTCGAGCGGCGGAAACGTCATTCGCTACAACGAGATTCGATCGACGGAAGACCACGGCTACAACGACGCTATCGGCGGAGGATCCAATTACAGCTTCGAGGGAAGCCCCAATTGCGACTCGGACATCTACGGCAATATCATCGCCAACGTCTGGGATGATGCTATCGAAAGCGAAGGGGCGAATATGAACGTTCGGATATGGAACAATTATATCGAGAAAACGTTCCAGCACATCGCCACCGCGTGCACGTCGAAAGGGCCTCTGTATATCTTCCGGAATGTTTTCGGAGAATCCCGCCGGACGCATCGGGATCCGCTCGGCGGGAGCATGATAAAAGTGGGCGAGCGGGACGAGTTCGGAGGCGGAAGAAAGTTCGTCTTTCATAACACGGCCATTCAACCCAAAGGTGCGTTTCATGTATTCAGCGGGCACGTCAATCCGAACACGGTGACGCGAAACAATATTTTTGACTGCCCGGGCCGGCTGACGTCTTCGCGAGAAGTCGAGACGCCCTGCGATTTCGATTACGACCTTTTTACCGGCATGGATCGAGGCATTGCACGAGAACGGCATGGAAACCGAGGCAATCCGGCATTTGCCAAATCGTACGCCCTGGAGTTTTATCCCGCCTCGACGACCACGAGAATCAAATGGGGCAAAGTCCCCGTCCAGCAGGGTGACAGGACCGTTAACTTAACCGACCCGGTGACTACGGTCCCGAATCCAATTGTCGATTCGGGAGTGAGACTCGCGAATTTCAATGACGATTACGCAGGAAAAGCACCCGACCTGGGGGCGTTCGAATTGGGGCGACCGCCCATACGTTTCGGACGAAGAGCGGCAGGTGACATCTGGGCACCATGGGAGCTCCACTGAGATTGGGCTTCTGCGAAATATGGTACCCTTAATTAGATTCTGTGGTCTTCGCGGATGATAACGCGGGGGCCGCCGTCGAGACTGGGGGTCCAGTTCTTCGGCGCCTGTATTTGCCGGAGCCTGTCAAGCTGGTCGATGTCTTTTAGACGCTGGTATATGAGTTGCCATGCGCACGGGCGGTCGGCCCGGACTTCGCAGCGGTCTTCGCGCGAGCCGCCGCACGGGCCGTTGAGCAGCCGCTTGGCGCACTGCGTAATCGGGCAGATGCCGCCGTAATTGTGCAGCACGCAGGCGCCGCACGCGGAGCATTTTTCCGCCCAGATACCTCGTTCTTCGAGAATGCCGAGAAAAGTCGTATCGAGGCCCGCATAAACCGGTTTGTCGCTGTAACGCTCGGCGATGGCCTGGACGCCGGCACCGCAGCCGAGCGAAAGGACGGCATCGTTTCGTTCGATTGCCTCGGTGGCGGTCTCAATGAAAACGTTGTCGCACTGGCGCTCGATTGTCAGTTCTTCGACCTGGAGCGCATGGCCGCGAATTTTCGATGCCATGCGGAGTGCCGAGGCGATGATACCGACCTCGCGCTGGCCGCCGGCAAGACACACTGTCACGCAGGTGCCGCAGCCGAGCACAAGCACCTTGTTGTGGCCTGTCAATATATCTATAAGTTCAGGTATGCTTTTTCTATGTGCGACTATCATGAAAAATTCTCCGTTATTGATGTGGCGTCCGCCGCTATCGGGTTTGGGCCAAGCTTGCGAACGGTTTGGACCATGTCGGTAATAAGATCAGCCAACGGCCGGGCTTCTGCGGCTGAGACGTTAACCATGCGCAGACGCTCCTTTTCGAGTCCGATCTCGGACAAGATATCCCGTGCGGCGTTGACCCGGCGTTTGGCGCAGAGGTTGCCCTCGATGAAATGGCAGCCGCCTTCGAGGCAGCCGGCCACGAGCACGCCGTCGGCGCCCTGCTCGAAGGCCTTCATGAAATACTCGATCTCCAGCCGGCCGGTGCAGGGCGTGCGGATGATGCGAACGTTCGGCGGATACTGGATCCGCATCGAGCCGGCCAGGTCCGCTGATGCGTACGCGCAGTAATGACAGCAGAAAGCCAAAATTTTAGGTTCGAATATGTCTGAGTTCATTATTAAAAACTTCTCTCCTGAACAATTTGTCGATCATGACACTGAACTGGTCGGCTTCGAAGTGATGGAGCTGTGCCGCCCGTGCGGGACATTCGCTGGCGCAAATACCGCATCCCATGCACTTTGCCGCCTCGATCTGTGCTTTGCCGTCCTGATTGCAGAACGGCGCGTTGTACGGGCATACGGTGACACAGGTCATGCACGAAATGCACTTGTCCTGCTCGACGTACGAGACCTGGGCGCTGACGTCGAGATGCTTCTTCGAAAGCACGGTGGCGGCACGTGCGGCGGCCGCCCGCGCCTGCGAAATATTTTCGTCGATGCACTTCGGCGAATGGGCCAGCCCGCAGAGGAAAATCCCTTCGGTGGCGAAATCAACGGGGCGCAGCTTCATGTGAGCCTCGACATAGAAGCCGTCGGAGTTGAGCGGGACCTTAAGCATGTCCGAAATGCGCTTGTTGTCCGGGCGGGCCTCGATGCCGGTGCTGAGAATGACGTTGTCGGCTTCGATTTCAATCGACTCGGGGAAGTCCGGGCTGTTGACCTTAACGATAAGACCATTGCCGTCAGAAACCGCAGGCGGATCGTCCCTGTCATAGCGGACGAAAAGCACGCCGGCCTCGCGGGCCTTCTGATAATATATTTCACGGAAGCCGTAAGTTCTGATATCGCGGTAAAGAACAAATACATTGGCGTCGGGATCCTGCTCTTTGATGGCCAGCGCGTTCTTGACGGCCGTCGAGCAGCAAATCCGGCTGCAATAGGGATGCTCGTCGTTGCGGGAGCCGACGCACTGAATCATTACGATGTTCCGGCCGCCGGCGCTGAATGTATTTTCGTGCAGGCATTTCTCAAGCTCTACCTGCGTCATTACGGCGTCGGATTGGCCGTACTGGAATTCCGAGGTCTCGGCCTGCTCGGCGCCGGTCGCAACGATGATTATGCCGCTGGAGATTTCCGCCTTCCGGCCTCCGACCGAGAGCGTCGTTTGAAACTTGCCGATGTGACCTGCAATAGCGGAAATCTCCGCTTCCATATAGAGATTTATATTCGAGTGACTTTCAACTCTTCTTATCAAGTCAGTCGTAAAACCGGAGATATTATCGTGCTCCAGCGTGCGATATATTTCAGCCAGATGGCCGCCCAATTCACCGGTCCGTTCGACAAGATGCACTTCGAAATCCTGGTCGGCCAGCGACAGAGCGGCGGTCAATCCGCTCAGGCCGCCCCCGATCACGAGAGCGCTCTGGTCGACCGCCAGAGATGTGCCTTCGAGAGGCTGCAGAAGGCGCGCGCGGGCAATAGACATTTTCACAAGCTCGATCGCCTTTTCCGTGGCGGCTTCGGGTTCGGATGAATGCACCCACGAGCATTGGTCCCTGATATTTGCCAACTCGAACAGATACTGATTCAGGCCAACTTCGCGCAGCGTCTCGCGGAACAATGGCTCGTGCGTTCGAGGCGTGCATGAAGCTATAACGATCCGGTTAAGCCGGTGCTCACGGATCATATCTTTGACGTTGGACAGGCTGGTGTCCGAGCAGGTAAACATCGTATGTGTCGCCATGACAACATCAGGCTCGCTCGCGACCGCTTCGGTGACGCGTTCGACGTCCACAACCGAAGCGATATTCATACCACAGTGACATACGAAGACGCCGATACGAGGCTGCTCATCGGTGATATCATGCTCGTCGGGATAGACTCTTTTGGTCACCAGGGTATTTCGTGCCGGAGCGAGCAGCTCCATAGCCATGGCGGCGGCGCCGCTTGCCTGCGTGACCGTCTCGGGAATGTCCTTAGGTTCCTGGAATGCCCCGGCGACAAAGACACCCGGCCGGGAAGTCTCCAGCGGCAGCAGACGGTCCGTTGCACAGAAACCGTACTCATTAAGCTCTATGCCGAAGCGGGATGTAATGTCCCTGACCGAAGCCGAAGGCTCCATGCCGACCGACAGCACGACAAGGTCGAATTGCTGCTCGCGGATTTGGCTGTCCTCGCCGACAAAACGCACGCGAAGGTTCCTCGTCCCGGGCATCTGGACGACCCGCGAGGGGATGCTCTTTATGTAATGGATATTATCATTGCTTTTGGCACGTTCGTAATACTGGTCGAAATCTTTGCCGTGCGCCCGGATGTCCATGTAGTAAATCGTCGCCTCAAGCCCGGAGACGTGGTCCATCGCAACCATCGCCTGTTTTGTCGTCGCCATGCAGCAAATCGACGAGCAGTATTCATTGCCGCAGGCGGCGTCACGCGAGCCGACGCATTGTATCCACGCGATTCGCTTCGCTTCCCGGCCGTCTGTCAGGCGCACCACATGACCTTCGAACGGCCCGGCGGCCGAGAGCATTCGCTCGAACTGCACGCTTGTCACAACGTTGGGATAGCGCCCGTAGCCGAACTCGCCTTTTCTCGTCGCGTCGAACTCATCGAATCCCGGAGTAAGCAATACCGAGCCGACGTCCAGCTCGACGGTGCGTTCGGTCATCTTATGGTCGATGGCATCCTGACCGCAGGCCAGAACGCACTCTTCACACTCCGAGCACAACGCACAATTGAGGCATCGTTCCGCCTCGGCGATTGCCGCTTCTTCGGAGAATCCTGTTTCGACCTCATCGAAGTTGCTGATTCTTTTTTGAACCACCAACTCGCCGGAGGCGGCCCGCGGCTTCTTTTCGACATCCTTTGTCGAAGGCAGAAGCTCTTCGGGAATAGGTTTGATTGTATCCTCGAAGCGTGAGGATCGGAGGTCCTGCCCTTTGAGATAACGCTCAATAGATTCGGCAGCACGTTTGCCGGCGGCTACCGCTTCGATTATGGATGCGGGACCGGAGACGGTGTCACCTCCCGCAAAAACACCCTCGATCGATGTCCGGAGGGTGACAGGGTCGGCCTTGAAACTGCCGCGCTCGGTCTTGGCGCCAATGTGCTCAAGAAAAGATTCGTCATTTTTCTGGCCGATGGCGATAATGACCTGATCGGCATCGATCGAAATACGGTCATTTTCGTCATAAACCGGATTGAAGTGTCCCTCTTCGTCGAAGACCTGCGTGCATCTCTTAAGCTCAATCCCGGCGACCGAACCGTCACCGAGAATTCTGCGAGGCCCCCAGCCGTTCCGGATTTTGATACCTTCGACTATAGTCGCCTCGATCTCTTCGGGATAGGCGGGCATTTCGTTACGCTGTTCAAGAGCTATCATCTCGACATTCTCAGCACCGAAACGCAGGGCCGTGCGAGCGACATCGACGGCTACATTGCCGCCGCCTATGACGATGACCTTCTTTCGAACTGTGGGCTTATCCTCGGCAGAGCCTGCCTGCCTGAGAAAATCGATACCCTGAAGTACGTTCACCAGGTTCTCGCCTTCCACGCCGAGTGCGCGGCCTTTATGGACACCGACACCGATAAATACGGCATCGCTTTCGGAGCGGATTTTTTCTATGGAAATATCTTCACCGATGCGGCAGTTCAGAACAAATGTCACGCCCTTGCGCCGGATCAGCTCGATTTCATGGTCGAGCACATTCTTTGGCAGGCGGTACTCGGGTATTCCCCATCGCAGCATTCCGCCCGCAGCGGGCAGTGCCTCGTAAATCGTTACTGCAAAGCCGCTGTCGGCCAGGTCGCTGGCAAGGGTAAGTCCAGCCGGGCCGGCGCCAATTACCGCGACCTTCTTAGCATCCGGGGCGGGAGTCTTTTCCTCCGGGAGCGCCACCTCGCCGGAGGCAATCATTTCCATCTCCTTGTCGGAAGCGAATCGTTTGAGCAGCCTGACGGCCACCGGACCATCGAGGTCTTTGCGGGTGCAGGCGTCCTCGCAAGGATGCGTGCAGACACGTCCGCAAATCGCCGAGAGCGGATTGCGCCGCCTGATCATCTCGACGGCTTTGAGATATTCTTTTTTCTTGATGAGCTGGACGTAACCCTGGACGTTGATGTTCGCCGGGCACGTAGTCTTGCAGGGCGCGTGACCCTGTTTGAGAATACTGAAAACATTCGGAACCGCCTGGGCATAGTGCTTGGCGATGACCTTTCGTGTCCCCAGGTTGCGGTCGAAAGGATCGAGGATGTCCGCCGGGCATGCCTGCGTGCAGTCGCCGCAAGCCGTGCACTTCTTCTCGTCGATATACCTCGGATGTATTTTCACCGTCGCCTTGAAGTTGCCTGGCTCGCCCCGCAAATCTGTCATTTTCGAGAGAGTCAGAATTTGAATATTAAGATTTCGCGCGCATTCGACGAGCTTTGGCGAGACGATACACGTGGCGCAATCTCCGGTCGGGAACGTCTTGTCGAGCCGTGCCATCATTCCCCCAATAGCGGCCGAGCGTTCGACGAGATAGACTTTGAAGCCGGAGTTGGCCAAATCAAGCGATGCCTGGACGCCGGCAATACCGCCGCCCTGTACCAGCACCGCTCCAATCTTTTTACCGTTGTTTTTACTCATGAGTATGTA
>JBARRE010000655.1:0-5226 GCA_049644065.1 Sedimentisphaerales bacterium
ATGACCGTCGGGCTTGGCTTCGGGCTGCAGGAAATCTTTGCCAACTTCGTCAGCGGTCTGATAATCCTCTTCGAACAGCCAATCCGCGTCGATGACGTGGTGACCATAGCGGATGTGACGGGAAAAGTCTCGAAGATCAGAATCCGGGCCACTACGATTCGTCGGTGGGACCAGCGTGAGCTGATTGTGCCGAACAAGGAGTTTGTCACCGGGCGTCTGATTAACTGGACATTGTCGGACAATGTCCTGCGTCGAGAGTTCGTGGTAGGGATTGCCTATGGCTCGGACACGGCTAAGGCTGAGAGAATTCTCTATGAGGTTGCCAGAGCCAATCCTCTGGTCTTGAAGGACCCGGAACCGGTGGTCATCTTTAAGAACTTTGGTGATAATAGCCTGGAATTTGAGCTGCGAGTTTATATTGCGGGCATCGAAAATTATGTCCCCGTCTGGCACGGTATAAACTGTACTATCGATGCAGAGTTCCGAAAAGCCGGCATCGAAATCGCATTTCCGCAGCGCGATCTTCATATCCGCTCTACCGATATGAGCATACCCGTCAATACAAACAAACCCGAAGATTAGCCCAGTTTTTATCTCGGAAAATCTCTCTGAGATCACATCCTAAACCAATAAGCTTGCGGAATAGTTGTGTTTCTGTAATAAATCTTATATATTGTTTTTATTATGCCTCAGACGTATAGATGGGCTGATTCTGAATCACAAATGCAGGTTTAGACAGAAAACTATGGATAGAAAGGATATGAAAATGCGACACAGTGAGCTGAAGAAATTGAAGTGCGGAGTGATGTCTGTCGAGAGAATTCTTTTCTTTTTTGTCGTTGCTTTGATAGCCGGTTATGCCTCGACCTCAACCGTAGAGAGTGTTGAGAGACAAGAAGCTCGCACGAACATGTTGGTGATTCACGCTGATAAGGGAAAGGACACAATCGACAAGAACATTTACGGCCACTTTTCCGAGCACCTCGGCAGATGTATCTACGAGGGTTTCTGGGTCGGCCAGGACTCGCCGATTCCGAATACACGCGGCATCCGCAACGATGTGGTCGAGGCGCTCAGGAAAATTCAGATCCCGGTGCTGCGCTGGCCGGGCGGCTGCTTCGCCGACGAATATCACTGGAAAGAAGGTATCGGCCCGCGCGAAAGCCGTCCTGCGATGATTAATACGCACTGGGGCATGGTCAAAGAGACAAATGCTTTCGGCACGCATGAATTTCTGGATTTATGCGAGCAGCTCGGATGCGATGCGTATATCGCAGGTAATGTCGGGTCAGGAACGGTCGAAGAGATGCAGGACTGGGTCGAGTACATGACATTCGACGGGGACAGCGAGATGGCCAATCTTCGCCGGGCCAATGGACGTGATAAGCCCTGGCGGGTGAAGTACTTCGGTGTGGGCAACGAAAACTGGGATTGCGGCGGCAACATGACCGCCGAATATTACGCCGATCTTTACAATCGGTTCCAGACCTATGTCCGCAGCTACTCCGGCAACCGGATTGTTAAAGTTGCTTGCGGGCCGGGCAGCGTGAATTACCATTGGATGACTGTTGTGATGGAACGTTGTAATCGAAGAATGGGTGCGATCAGTCTGCATCACTATGTCCGTGGCTCAGGCAACTGGACGCGAAAGGGAAGCGCAACGAAGTTCGACGAGAAGGAGTGGTTTGCGCTAATGAAGAATACGCTCACCATTTATCCGCTGTTGGAAAATAATATCGAAATTATAGACAAGATCGATCCTCGCGGGCGTACCGGTTTGTACGTAGATGAGTGGGGCACATGGTGGGACGCAGAGCCCGGCACAAATCCGGGCTTCCTGTACCAGCAGAACACGCTTCGCGATGCGGTTTCGTGCGGCATATTCCTCAACGCTTTCAATAAGCACTGTCGGCGTGTCCGGATGGCAAACATCGCTCAGACCAACAATGTTTTGCAGGCGATGATTCTCACAAAGGGCGAAAAGATGATTCTGACGCCGACCTATCACGTGTTCGAGATGTATAAGGTCCATCACGATGCGAGGATGTTGCCGTTGGATCTTGAGTGCGGCGATTATCAGTTTGGGGACGAGAAAGTTCCGGCAATTGACGTCTCGGCGTCAAAAGATAAATCAGGTAAAATCCACATATCCCTTTGCAATCTGGATCCTGCAAGCCCGGTTGATGTTACCTGCAAGCTTCCGGGAATCGAGCTGGCGAAAGTATCCGGTCGTGTACTCACTGCCGATGATATGACCGCGCACAACACTTTCGATAAGCCGGAAACAGTAAAGCCCGCTGTCTTTGATAGTTTCTCGCTGAGAGATGATATGCTGACAGTGAAACTGCCGGCAAAATCAGTAGTCGTTCTGGAAATCGAGTGAAACGTTCTTGTATACGGGCGGAAAATAACAAACCGAACATTAAGACAGGAGCTGCGAAATGAGTAGTATTTTGAATCGCCGTGATTTTATAAAAGCGACTGGATTTGCAGTTGCATCGCTGGCCCTGCCCGACTGCGGCGGCGCTTCGAAGTTACCGCAGAGTGATGCTGACACGAAAAAGCCGAATATTATTTTCATTATGGCCGATGATATGGGCTATGGAGATCTCGGTTGCTACAACAAAAATTCGAAGATTCCCACGCCCAATATGGACGCCCTGGCTGTCGGAGGTATTCGTTTTACCGATGCCCACTCGCCCTCTGCGGTATGCACGCCGACTCGCTATGGTGTCCTTACGGGGCGATACTGCTGGCGGTCCCGCCTGACAAAAGGCGTTCTCGGCGGCTATTCGCCGGCTTTGATTGATACCCAGCGTATGACGGTTGCCTCGCTCTTAAAACAGCATGGTTACGCCACGGCATGTATCGGCAAGTGGCACCTCGGTCTGGGCAGCGACAAGAAGACCGATTTCAGTAAGCCGCTTGTTCCCGGCCCCAACGACCTCGGCTTCGATTATTTCTACGGAATTCCCGCGTCCCTGGATATGCCGCCTTATTGCTATGTCGAAAACGATGGCGTTGTCGATGAGCCCACGCTGACGATAGAAGCGGGCAAAGCAAACGAGGATGGTTGGTGGCGCAAAGGAGCGATCTCGCCGGGCTTTAAGCACGTGGAGGTTCTACCGCACCTGACGAAGAAAGCTGTTGAGCATATCGGCGATCACGCGAGGAAATCGCCGGACAAACCGCTCTTTATGTATTTTCCGCTGCCTGCCCCGCACTGCCCGATCGCCCCGGCGGATTTTGTCAGGGGACGCAGCAGGGCCGGCGGCTACGGCGATTTTGTCGTTGAGGTGGACTGGACCGTTGGGCAGGTCGTTAAGGCACTCGAACGCAACGGTCTTGCCGGCAATACGCTGATTATTGTCACCAGTGACAACGGCTCGCCCGGCCGGACCAAAATTGATCGCGCACATTCATCTATCATTAAAGAGTATGGTCATTATCCAAGCGGTGACTTGCGGGGCATCAAGGCCGACATCTGGGACGGAGGCCATCGCGAACCATTCATCGCCCGCTGGCCTGGCAATATCCCAGCAGGAACCACTTCCGATGAGCTTGTCTGCCTGACGGACCTGCTGGCGACCTGTGCGGTGATTATCGGGGCCGAATTGCCTGATAACGCCGGCGAGGACAGCTACAATTTATTGCCTGCTCTATTGAACCAAAAACGTGCCGGGCCGATCCGCGAAGCCGTCGTGCACCATTCCAGCAGAGGAATGTTTGCCATTCGTCAGGGCAAATGGAAGCTGATATTGGGCCTCGGCTCCGGCGGCTTTTCCCTGCCCAGAAGTATCGAACCAAAACCGGGCGAGCCGGAGGGGCAGCTTTACAACCTGGAAGACGACTTGGCCGAGAGCAGGAATCTCTGGAGCGAAAATCCGGAAATCGTCGAGCGGTTGACGAATCTGCTTGAAAAGTATAAACAACAGGGCTACAGCCGGCCAATCTGAAATTATTGGGAGACAATCTGTATGAGCACGCAGAATTACGACCGTCGAAGTTTCTTAAAAGCTGTCGCTATCGGGGCGGCCTCACTGGCTCTCGAAGGATGTGTAAGCGGTTCCGGGCAGCCTTCGGGCGGTGGGGCGGCGAATAAGCCCAACATTGTCTTTATTGTCGTGGACGATATGGGCTGGGCGGACCTGGGCTGCTACGGCAGCCGGCAGATTCAGACTCCGAACATCGATCAAATGGCGGCCGAGGGAGTGCGTTTCACACAGGCATACTCGGGTTGCACCGTTTGCGCACCTGCCCGAAGTGTCTTGATGACCGGCTTGCATATGGGGCACACTTCCGTCCGGGGCAATACGGGGGGGATTCCGATACGAGACGAGGATGTAACTGTTGCTGAAGTGCTCAAGCGGGCAGGCTATGCCACCGGCGGATTCGGCAAGTGGGGGTTGGGCGATGTGGAGACGCCCGGCGTACCGGAAAAACACGGCTTCGACGAATTCTTCGGCTACTACCACCAGGTGCACGCTCACGATTACTGGACGGAATATCTCTGGCGAAACAGCCAAAAGGTGCCGATGACCGGTGAGAAGGGCAGTGCCGAGCGATATACGCACAATCGCATCTTCGAACAGATGCTGAAGTTTATCCGCCGGAATAAGGATAAACCGTTCTTCTGTTATGCCCCCTGGACGCCGCCTCACGGCCAGTACCAGATTCCCGAATCTGACCCGACCTGGCAAATGTACAAGGACAAATCCTGGCCGAGAGATGCCAAAGTTGCCGCCGCGATGGACACGATGATCGACCGTCACGTAGGCGAGCTGCTTGATTTGCTCAAGGAGTTGAAATTAGACGAACAAACGATTGTATTTTTCTGTTCGGACAACGGGGCAGCAAAACGGTTCGACGGTGTGCTCGACAGCAGCGGCCCGCTGCGAGGCTTCAAACGCTCGTTATACGAAGGCGGGATTCGCGTGCCGCTGATTGCGCGCTGGCCCGGCAAGACAAAGGCCGGGACTATCAGCGAACATGCATGCTACTTCGCCGATGTGATGCCGACCCTGGCGGAATTGGCCGGGGTGCTGCCCCACATGCCGACGGACGTGGATGGTCTGTCGATTGTGCCGGAACTGACGGGACGGGCCGACGAGCAGAAAAAGCATGAGTTTCTGTACTGGGAATGGCAATTATATAACTGGGGCAAGCGTAAAGACGTTCCCAACGGATTGATGCAGGCGGTTCGCATGGGCAATTGGAAGGCCGTGC
>JBARRE010000656.1:0-2526 GCA_049644065.1 Sedimentisphaerales bacterium
CTTAGCCAGCGTATTGCTATCGATATGCAACGAGAAGAACAGGCTCAAGGCCGTTTACAAACAATACAGATACTTCATAATGTGAGAAATGGAATAGAATGTTCCCGGTAACTATGCTACAGTCTCGTTTTATTTGCGCCTTTGTCATTTCGACCGGAGGGCCACAGAGTGGCCCGAAGTGGAGAAATCTATTAAAAAAGATTTCTCGACTCCGCTTCGCTGCGCTCGAAATGACACGAATAAGCGCATTCATTATACACAATTGATATAAGTGCGATTTTGTGATGGCGGGACTTCATTTTCTCGGCGAGCAACCGTAGTTCCACTGCCTCGGCCCACTCGCCGACTCACAATCCCAGTTCTTGTTTGACCTCGTTGATTTTCTCGATGGCGAAGTCCAGGTCGTCCCTGCTGTGGGCGGCGGAAATCTGCGTTCGAATCCGTGCGGCTCCTTTAGGAACCACCGGATAAGAGAATCCTATGACGTAAACACCTTTTTCTAAGAGTTTCTCTGCCATTTTCTGTGCTAAGACGGCGTCGCCGAGCATAATCGGAACGATGGGATGCTCGCCGGGGATGACGTCCAATCCGAGTCCGGCGATTTGCTGCCGGAAATAGCGGGTGTTCTTTGCGAGCTTGTCATGCAGTTCCGTCGATGCCGAGAGCATATCCAGGACCTTTAGCGAGGCCGCGGCGATGGCCGGCGCGAGTGTATTGCTGAACAGGTAAGGACGCGATCTCTGGCGAAGAAACTCGATGATTTCTTTTCTTCCGCTTGTGAAACCACCGCTGGCGCCTCCGAGAGCTTTACCGAGCGTTCCGGTGATGATATCGACGCGTCCTATGACACCGCAGTGTTCGGGGGTCCCGCGTCCGCGTTTGCCTAGTACGCCGGTCGCATGCGAGTCATCCACCATGACCAGCGCATCGTATTTTTCGGCAAGCTCGCATATCCGGTCCAGCTTCGCTATCGTTCCATCCATCGAGAATACGCCGTCGGTCGCAATCATGCGAAATCGTGCCGATTGGGCTTCCTGCAATTTTTCTTCCAGATCCTGCATGTCTGAGTTTTTAAATCGTAGTCGCTGGGCCTTGCAAAGGCGGATGCCGTCGATAATGCTGGCGTGGTTGAACTGGTCGCTGATGATGGCATCTTCGGCTGTGAGTAAGGTCTCGAACAGGCCCGTGTTGGCATCGAAACAGCAGGAGTACAGAATCGTATCTTCGGTGCCGAGAAATTCGGATATTTTCTTTTCTAATTCTTTGTGTATTTCCTGTGTGCCGCAGATAAATCGAACAGACGACAGGCCGTATCCCCATTTGGTATAGCTGTCCCGAGCGGCCTGGATGACATCAGGATGGTCGGCCAGTCCAAGATAATTGTTGGCGCACAAGTTGAGAACTTTCTGGCCAGTCTGTATCGTAATCAAAGCATCCTGCGGGCTCGTGATTATGCGTTCAGCCTTGTAGAGACCGCTGTCACTAATTTGTTTGAGTTCTTCAGCTATATGAGATTTCATCCGGCCAAGCATACCTTGTCCCTCGCTATTGTGTTTTATTACGTCCAATCCAGAATCACCTTTCCCGATTCTCCCGATCGCATAACTTCGAAAGCCTTTAGATATTCTGTGTAGCCAAAGCGGTGGGTTATCAAAGGCATTAGGTCCATTCCGCCCTGAATCAGCATTGTGGCTTTGTACCATGTTTCGTACATTTCCCTGCCGTAGATACCTTTGATTGTAAGGCTGTTGAAGACGACATAATCCCAGTCGATGGCAGTCTCCGGCATGATTCCCAGCAATGCGATTTTGCCGCCGTGGCACATGTTTGCGAGCATATCCTTAAACGCCTCCGGATTTCCCGACATTTCCAGGCCGACGTCGAATCCCTCTTTCATGTTGAGCTTTTTGACGGCTTCTTCAATGCTCTGGTTCCGTACATCCAGCGTCAAAGTAGGCCCCATTTTTCGGGCCAGCTCCAGACGGTAAGGATTCACATCGGTAATCACCACATAGCGGGCACCGGCATGTTTAGCTACAGCGATGGCCATACACCCAATGGGGCCGGCCCCGGTAATCAGTACATCCTCGCCAACCAAATCATACGAAAGCGTCGTGTGCACTGCATTTCCAAACGGGTCGAAGCAGGACAGCACGTCTTTCGGGATACTGGTATCACAATGCCAGATGTTGGATACGGGGATGGACAAGTATTCGGCGAACGCCCCGTCCCGATTTACGCCGATACAATTCGGGTCCGTGCAGAGGTGTCTTCGTCCGGCCAGGCAATTCCGGCAGCGCCCGCAGACGATATGTCCTTCGCCGCTGACCAGCTCGCCCAGTTCGACATCGTGCACGTTGCTGCCAATCTTCTCGACAGTCCCGACGAATTCGTGGCCGATGACCAGCGGTGTCTTGATGGTCTTTTGGGACCAGCGGTCCCAGTTGAAAATATGAATGTCGGTGCCGCAAATAGCGGCCTTTTGAATCTTGATCAGAACGTCGTTGCTGCCGACTTCAGGGACAG
>JBARRE010000657.1:0-4484 GCA_049644065.1 Sedimentisphaerales bacterium
TCGGTCGCATTGCCCGATGGTGTTAGTGTAAGCACATCCCGTTCATAGTCAAGCTCGACCGGACGAAGATGTTGGTTCACCCGGCCCATCAGATCCCGATTTCTCCGCTGGGCGGTTTCCCGGAGTCCCGCGAGAAACTTTTTCTGCTCTTCCGGGACATTGGCGGAGGGAAATCCCACGCCCATGTGATATGAAATGCCCGGCTCGCCGGGGGAATTGATTACCCTGTCTTCGAATTCCGGAACAAATACCCGCGTCTCAAGCCCCGCGCAGCCTTTCAGGCCGAGAAGCTTACAGGCATCCAGAAACTCATCGAGGGCATCCAGAACGTCGAAATCGACGACACCTGCGACGGCCAAACCGGTCTTGCGCGCCAGCCAGGCGAATTTGCTCGGTGAATAACCGTAAGTGTTGTAGGAGAAAAAAGTATGGCAGTGAATGTTAACATCGGTGCCGGGCTCGGGTAAATTGATTTGCCCGGCTTCGACTTTCTCACAAAGAGCCGACAGGGCGTTTTCTCTTTTGTCCGGATCAAAACTATCCAGTTCGTGTTCGAGTTTTTCGATCAAAGCTTATATCCTATTTCACTTTTTGCTTTTCTCATACTGCTTTTGCCAGAGCGAGGTATCCTGCGGCTCGTATTCTTTTAATTCGAATGAATTGCGGACGATTTGGCGGGCCTCGGCAAGGGTCTTGATCTGCCCCGTTGCTATGGCCTGCATCAGGATATTTCCGCTGGCTGTGGCTTCGATGGGGCCGGTGATAACTTTCTTGCCGAGGGCGTTGGCTGTAAACTGGCAGAGCAGCTCGTTCTGGATGCCGCCGCCGACGATATGCAAAACTTCGATCTTATGCCCGGCGACATCTTCAACGGCTTCCATTATGGAGCGATATTTCAGGGCAAGGCTTTCCAAAATTGCCCTTGTCATTTGCCCCTTGTCGTCGATCGGTTTTTGGCCTGACTCTTTTAGGTAGTCATTAATTCTTTTCGGCATATCGCCCGGGGCGAGGAATCCGCTGTAATCGACATCGATTTGGCGGGCGAAGGGTTTGGTCTTTTCGGCCATGGCCGTCAGCTCGGCATAGGAAAGGTCGGTTCCTTCACGCTGCCACTGCCTTCTGCATTCCTGTGTGAGCCAGAGCCCCATGATATTCTTCAAAAGCCGGATCGTATTTTCAACACCACCTTCGTTTGTGAACTCATACTTAAAGGTCTTATCGTTTATTATTGCCTGCGGTACTTCGACGCCCATAAGCGACCAAGTCCCTGATGAGAGATATGCCCAGTTGGCGTCACCGGCGGCCGGCACTGCGGCGACGGCTGAGGCCGTGTCGTGAGAACCGATCGCGATTACGGGAACGGGCCCGCAGAGAAGTTCCGTCCCAATTTTGGCGCTCAACTGGCTCACGACGGTCCCCGGGCGGATGATTTTCGGCATGATTTCAACCGGCAGGGACAGACCATCCAGAACTTCTTTCGACCATTTACCGGTTCTCATGTCCATAAATTGCGAGGTGCTCGCCAGGCTGTATTCGGCGAAAATCTTGCCGCACAGAAAGTAGCTGAATAAATCCGCGATGAAAATCAGCTTCGTAGCTTTGGCCATGGCAACCGAATTTTTCAGTCGCATCGCGAGCAGTTGATAGACGCTGTTAAACTGCAAAAACTGCAAGCCGGTGTTTTCGTATATCTCGCGTTTGCTCATCAGCTTGAATGCTTTTTCTGTTATTCCATTGGTTTGGCTGTCTCGATAGTGATATGGATTTTCAATCAGCTCACCATCGGCGTCCAGCAGGCCGAAATCGACGCCCCAGCTATCTACGCCGATGCCCCAGACCTGGGCGCCTGCCGACTTTGTCGCCTTGCCTATACCTGCCTTAATCTCGGAAAACAGCTTCTTAAAATCCCATCGCAGCGAGCCATTCTCTTCGATGGGCCCGTTGCCGAAGCGGTGTATTTCTTCGAGGACGACTTTATGAGCTGAAACCGAACCGAGCATCACTCTGCCGCTCTCGGCGCCAAGATCAACCGCGATATATTTTTTCACTTCCGCCATCGTCGACTCCTTATTCCAAGCATGTAAGTATAAGAAAAGGAATTTATACTCCAGTTTCTGTGCTTTTGCAAACTGAAAATCGAAGTGTGCAAATAGTGAGAATGCAAGCGGATTCAACAAGTATTCGCCGGCCTTTTCATGAGGTAATTATTGACCTGCAGGAATTGATTAGTTTGGCTGGAAGCGTATTTTGGCCTCGCCGATGAGGTAGAAACTGCCTGTAATGCAGATGAGGTCTTCTTTGCTGACGGCGCTTTTGGCAAGCTGCAGTGCCTGGCCCAGACTTGCAGCGGTCTGGCACATCTTGCCGCATATTTCTGTGTACATCTCAGCCAAATCTTCCGGAGAGACTGCTTTGGCCGAGTTGCTGCGGGTGAAAATCACCTTGTCGGCCCCGTATTGTAGTTTTTCCAGCATTCCTCTGACGTCTTTGTCACTATTACAGCCGAAGATGACGACCATCGAATCGTAAGGAACATTTTGTCCTATTGCGTGTATCAAAGCCTTAATGCTTGCAGCGTTGTGGGCCGCGTCGATCATAATTCTCGGGTCGTGCCAAATTATCTCCATTCGGCCCGACAATGAGACGCTATGAAGTCCATCAGCCGCTTTTTGATTGTCTATCTCGTAACCCATCGATTTGAGTTTATCCAGCATGGCAAGCGCCAGACCGCAGTTTATTGCCTGATGTTTGCCGTGCAGGGGCACCCGCAGATGCTCGAATTTACTCGTTGGCGTTGTCAGACAGATTCTTGTATGCGGGCCGTGCTCCCGCGATGTCTCAAAACGAAGCGAAAAATCAATATCGCCGCCGGTTATGCTCAAAGGCGCTTCGACAGCAACAGCTCGTGATTTTAGGACCTGCATCGCTACCGGATCCTGCTGGACGGTGATAGCCGGCACGCCACGCTTAAAAATCCCCGCTTTCTCCTCGGCAATGCTGTCAATAGTATCTCCAAGCAGTTGCGAATGATCGATACTTAAACTGGTTATGCCGACTACTTTGGGCTGGATTACATTAGTGCTGTCCAGCCTGCCTCCCAAACCGGTTTCAACGATTGCAATATCAACGGACATATCAACAAAATGCATAAAGGCAAGTGCCGTCATAATCTCGAAGAAAGTGGGTGGATCGGTCTTTGACAGCTTCTCAACCGGGGCATAAATACGGTTCAGCAAGTTACGCATTTGCGTCTCGCTGATCATTTCCGAATTGACCGTAATCCGCTCATGCAGGTGTACCACGTGAGGTGATGTATAAAGTCCGACGTTATAGCCGTTCGCCTCGAGCATCTTGGCCAGCATTGTAGCCGTAGAGCCTTTGCCTTTTGTGCCGCCTATATGAACTGTATGGATTTTTTTATGGGGATCGCCTAATAACGACAGCAGGTTGTGCATCCTTTTAAGGTTGAATGTCGTTACGTTATAGCGCAGACGCTGCTGCTTTTCGTAGTCAGTCCTCTCAAACAGGTAGCCAATAGCCTTTTGGTAGCTTCTAAAAACCTTCTGACTCTTAACTTTGGCAACCTTGGAGGAGGATTTTCTCGTCCGTTTCTTTCCGTTTGTTTTCACTGATTTTGCCATGAAAGTTTTATTATAACGACCTGCAGAACATTAGTCAATTCCAGATTCAGAAAAATACATCGGCAATCAATAAAGAAATGAGCGCAAAGCATTGTATATAAAGTACTTATAAAATATTGCTTTATTTTATTATCTTTAATAGACCTTAAAAACATTAGTACAACTGAAGATACAAGTAATATTTCTTATGTTATGTCGATTTATGCTCGAACGAACTACCGATTGATGCAGCTTTCTTTCTGGTTAATTTTAACTTCTATAATATAATTGTCGGTGTGGACGAAGAAAGATCAGAAGAGATAAATATTGTTGTAAAGCAGACCATCACGTTTGCTCTGCAAAGCTTAAATCAGCTTCTTTGGCCCACGGTTTGCGTAAATTGTCGACAAAATATTAGCGAGACCGACAACAAGCTGTGTAAAAATTGCTGGGACCGGCTTGTTGTCTGTACGGGGGCCGATTACTGCCGGCGCTGCGGCCGAGACGCCGGCAGATTTGCTCTGCTGGCGGGAACATGTCCCGACTGTCAGGGTAAAGAAGTGCGATTTGACAGCATCGCTCGGGCCGGCGTTTATGACCAGACCTTGCGGAAAATGATATTAGCTTTCAAGAACGGCGGGACGGAACTTGATTCGGTTCTGGGTTTTTTAGCAAATTCCGCTTTACAGGGAAGCGGTTTCTATAGTGACGTTGAACTTTTTGTTCCTGTGCCGCTTCATTGGTCCAGGCGATTGTTTCGCGGCTACAATCAATCACATGTCTTAGCCGGGAAACTAACACATGCTGCAGCCAAAATCAGCACAGACCTTATCCGGATCCGCCGAACCAGGACCCAGCCGGCAA
>JBARRE010000658.1:0-8414 GCA_049644065.1 Sedimentisphaerales bacterium
TTCGCCCGGCCCAGCCATAATCGTTTCTCCCAGAAAAAGGTTTTTGGTCTTAGTTTTTCTGGAAGATATATCGACTAAAATAACTTCATATCATTAAAATATCCCGGTATTTATGCTACAGTCTCAATAAAAATCACAATTGGTATTACTCCCTGATTATCCTTGATTGTCCCGGGCCCATTCTTGCATCATGATGATGGCTTTACCGAGAGTACCGGCAGATCCGCGGAAACTGCCTGAACCACGAGGCTCATTAGCCACCGTATACCACTCGTAGAAACCGTTGTTTTTCTTGACGCGTTCGATTATAGGCTTAATTTCCCGATAGGCTTCTTCGACGAAACCATGCCGGACAAGCTCCTGGATGGTTCTACCACCCCACCACGTCCAGTCGCCGCAATTTTGATAAGAATACGGGGCCATCGATTTATTTTTGAAAAAAACCTTCGGATAGGCAGGCCAATTTGTGATTCCGATTGTGGCGGCTCCCGCAAATTGCATGTTATTGACCATGTCATTGAGAACAAGATGAATCTGTTCTTTGCTCAGCAGGTCCGCCTGCATGGCGGCGGTGGTTCCGCCATGATAGTAAATGCGATTCTCGTCAAAGTCCTTAGGCCAGGGCGAGCCTTTATCAAGGTAAATATGGGGAATGAATTTATGCCGCTCGCTGTCCCAAAGGTGCTTCATGACGTTCGTTCTCAGACGCGATGCGACCGCCTTCCATTTGCCGGCCTTCTGGTGGTCCGGCCCGGCAAGATCGAGAAAATTATTAATCGCCATGATAAACATGGCATTGTCATACACATCGATAGCCGGATGACTGTCCTGGTCCATTTCAACGCCCCACTGATGCTCCGGCTGAACATCGCCCCAGTCCACCGTAGTGGCGCCCCATATCAGGCCGTATTGCTCGTTGAAGCGATGAGTCATCAGAAAATCCATCGCCATTTCCAATCTGTCGATGACGTTGATTTCCTGAACCTTCTCGGCAAAAATCGACCTGTCATTCGTCTTCTGTACATACTTGTAAACAGACTGAATCAACGAAGTTTCCTGGTCCGTTTCGACGGTGTTTTTGTGAGCGAGGTAATCGGGCATCGTCTTTGATGAAATGTATTTGTAGTTGACATTGGCACGGTCCTTGTTAACATACCCATCCACAATATTTCCGTCCTCGCCCTGGAAATGAAGAAACGTGACCAGTGCCTGTTTTACATCGTCGTGCTTCAGCACCTCCAGCGACAACTCGATAATGGTGTTCAAGTCTCTGATCCAGACTTCTCGATATCCCTCGCCCGCCCTCATGCCTGTGCCGATCAAATCGTGTGCCATGGACAGAACTCGTGCAAGATCTTTATTGGAGAGAATCCGCTGTGCCAATTCATGTTCCGTTGGAGATATGCTGTCTTGAGCAGACTTACAAGGCAGGCAGCAGAGCAGAATCACAGCCACCATACAAACGAGAATGCGAATATCACTCATTTCAAAGGACTCCAACCTTCCAAATCTTCCGGACAAAAACCAATAAAGCACATACTACATCTCTTCTATACAAGCGATACTGCCAGAAACGCTCTGCATTGTCCAGGTTTTTCCCCCATTACACGAAAAGCACACTTGGTGGTCATCGCAATCATCGCTGTGCTTATGGCCATTCTAATGCCTTCATTACGCATCGCCAGAGAACAGGCCCGCAGCATTAGCTGCCGCAGCAATGTCAGAACCTTGACGCTGGCATGGATCATGTACAAAGATGAGAACGACGGTAAATTGGTCGGCGGCGATACCCCAACCACAGGCCAATCATCCTGGGTCCTCACTCCGCCTAACGGGGCAGATACAAGCGTCGAGGAAAAGAAGGAGTATATACAAAAAGGTCAACTGTGGCCTCTCGTCAAGAAGATTGAAGTATATCGCTGCCCCTCCGACCGCAGGAACAACCAGTACCATAAGTATGCATATCGCACCTATTCGATTGCCGGCGGCTTGAATGGAGTGAATCCCGACGGCGCATGGAAGATTCTGCCGTGCATCAAATACTCCGATATAAAAAGCCCCGCTACCAAATACGTATTTCTGGCCGAATGCGACCCACGGGGATACAACATGGGCTCCTGGGTCATGTACCCGAAATCGAAACAGTGGGTCGACCCTTTTGCCACCTGGCACCGCAGGAATAGCAGCACTCTCGGCTTTGCCGATGGACGCGTCGAAACGCACAGATGGCTCAGCGAGGGCCTGATTACATGGAATGAGCAGTCGCTTTACGAGCCGTTGACCTTCCAATTCTACAGAACGCCCAATTCGGACGAGGAGCTTGATGACTTTGACTTTGCCCTCAAGGGCTATACTTTTAGGGCCCTTCAGTAAGGTTGGTAATTAAATGCATATCACGAAATTCTCATTTTTTCCTTGACGGCAAGGCGGTTAATAGTGTATATAATAAATTGGTGATGCCTGTGATTGCATAATTTAACATCTTTTCAAAAGAATATTTGTAGTTTGTTTTAAGTCCGACTCTGAAAGTAGTAGTTCAGTCTGAGCTTCTTGAAGGAAGGTAGTCATGAAGACAAAAGCTTTTACACTAATCGAGTTGCTGGTTGTAATCGCGATTATCGCTGTCCTGATGGCAATTCTGATGCCTTCCTTGAGGGCAGCCAAAGATCACGCCACGCGCATACACTGCGTCAGCAACGTGAAAACCCTCGCCCTGGCGTGGTTCTTGTACAAAGATGATAACGATGATAAATTAGTCGGAGGCCACGTCGGTCCTGACATGTGGGTACTCCGCCCAGCCGACAACGCCACGATTGAGCAGAAAAAGGATGTTATAAGACAAGGCCTACTTTTCGAATACACGGGTAAAACGTTAGACGTATACCGCTGCCCTGCCGACCTAAGGCAGAAGGACCCGAGACAATTTGCATTTCGGAGCTTTTCTATCGCCGGCGGCGCAAACGGCGAAGGATGGAACAATACATATGAACAGGCCGAGACATACTCTGATATAAGGAAACCGGCCACCAAATACGTGTTCCTCGAGGACATAGACCCCAGAGGGTTCAATACCGGCTCCTGGGTCATGAATTTTGGCCCCATTAGCTGGGTGGACCCACTGGCTATGTGGCACAACGAAAAGAGTACTTTCGGTTTTGCCGATGGTCACTCTGAAATGCACAGGTGGTACGACAAGAGCTTCATTGACTGGTCCCTTGAGGCCATGTTTGGGCCGCCAGCGAGTTTCTCGTTTAGTATGACCCCGCCAGCCAATGAAAGGAATGACATCCAATATATGGGCAGAGGATATCCATGTAAATCCCATAATTAGGATGTCCTCGTTGAGGATATCGATCCGAGGGCTCACAACCTGGCTTCGTGGATCATGCAACCCGATGGCACCAGTTGGATCGATCCATTGTCTATCTGGCATAATAAAAGAAGCAGGCCTGCGGATGTAATTCGTAATAAAGAACAACGCCTCGACTCGAAGAGAATCTAAGAAATGCTCGAAATTTTTGACAAGCCGTGGACACTGCTGGGTGTAGCGGTTCTTTTTTTATTCGGCATGTTGACCTTTCGTAGTTTTTTCCCGGAAAAACGCCGTTGGTGGCAGTTGCTTGTGCCTGTCTTTTTGATTGCCGCTGCTTTCGGCGCCGATATGCTTGTCCAAACCGATCTGGAGAAAATCAATTCCGTAATTAATACTGCAATAAAAGCCGTCCAGCAGGAGGATTGCAGCGCAATTGAGGCTGTTATTGCCAACAATTACAGCGACTCATATCACAGCACAAAAAAGCATTTGCTGGACCACTGCAGGAGGGAGCTGTCAAAACCTTTAGTCGATAAAGGCAAAGAGACGGGCCTGCTGATAAAAATATCGGACTCGAATGCAACTGCAACTCTTTTTGCGGTGATAATTTTTGATAAAAATAGTCTCATCTCCCAAAACTACAAATCGTTTCTCCTGGTAAAGGCCAGGCTGTCCCTCCGGAAACAACCTGATAAAAGATGGTTTATCAACCGCATCGAAATACTCGAAATTGACCGGCAGCCAACCAACTGGAACCGTATCAGATAAGCAAGGGACAAAACCAAAGCAAACCGGTGAATTTGACTGTAATATAGCAAAGTCGATACCTGAATTTGCCGATAGGGGGAGGGTGCAGTCGCTGTAGCCGAAGTTAATGGAAAATTAAATATGACGTTTGCCAGATTGAAAAAACAAATATTACCTTTGAAGCCAAAGCTGTTCGCCATTCGCTGGTATCCAAGCTGCAGAAGCTGTGTGCATCCGGACGGCAGAACAATCAGCCCTCAACAAATGCCGCCCTTAATGGTCCGCAAGGCCGAATGGCGCCGCTAAAATCTATCGTTGTACCTATACATCAACTCCAATTTCCAGCTACAATCTCATCCGGCAGTTACTTCTATACCGGGCCGGCAGCTAAATAATCGGGGCCTATACCCAACCGAATAGTATAAGCCCCGAATTCATACAAGTGTCGCGGGCTTCCAGCCCGCGATTCGAGGGCGGGACGCCCTCGACACAGAACCTATTCAGCAGCCTGTACCGACCGGTACAGCCTAACGTCATCAAAGAACATTTTCCCTGCTCCGCCCGGAGCCGTCAGGTTACCTCTTGTCCCCAGACCGATCATGATCTTGTCAATGTCGGTCAGGTCAATACCCTGGTCGGCAAAGGTCTGCAACGGGATGACCCACTCCGTCCAGGCCCCGGCCTGGGCCGCGGCCGGATCGTCGTTTATCACCACCACAGGCGTACCTGTTTTGTTGGCTATAGCCACATACAGCGGATCGGCGGAATTGGACGAACCGCCACGGAACCAAAGCGATAATTCGTTAACGCCTTCATCGGTCCAGTTACGCGCTTCGCTTAATGTCATATCCACTTCCGAATACATTGAGAAGCCCTGCTTATTGTTGTCGTAGAGCACCGGCATAGACTTTCCGCCTCCATGGACGATTTTTTCTTCACAATAAGAAGGGGTCGTCTCGTCGCCCACAGCCGAACCCGTACCGTTACCGGCAGAATAAGGTGGTGTCTCCGGCGTGCCGTAGCCGAGCCCATCATGCCATGCGTACCATATCTGGTTGTCGACGGCATTATAATCCTCAAAATCATCTACGGTAATGAAATCTGCCGTCGTTAAGCTCCAGAGCGGGCCTTTCGAGGAATTACCAAGACTATCGACTTCATCCACCCGCCAGTAATACGTGGCATACCAGGCAAGTTTACCGGGGTCATAGCTCTCAGCGCCCAGCGCCTTTGGACCTTTGTATTCCGGCGAATTTTTATCAGCGTTACGTACGGCGTCTTTATCTTTGCCGAAGTATACCTCATGCGAAGCGGCATTATCCGCCGGAGTCCAGCTAAGAGCTGCCGTCATTTTCACATCCTTAGCGCCATTGGCCGGCATAGGATTGCCGACAGCGCCCGGAGTTGTAAAGCTCCAGACATCACCTTTATATGTATTAGCGGCATCAAACTCATCGACCCTCCAGTAATAAACCTTCCCTAATTCGAGCGAGTCGGGAGTATAGGTCGTTGGACCCTGCGAGGTTCCTCCTTCGGCAATATTTACCTGGTCAAAATCATCACCAAGATATACGGTATGCAGTTTTGCGCCGAACCCCGCCGTCCAGCTAAAAGTCGCATTCGGATCTACGAATTCGGTACCGTCGGCCGGAATGGGATTATAGGCGGTCTTGGGCGGGACCGTAAAACTCCAGATATCGCCCGTCCAGGGACTGTTCGGATCCGCTTCGTTGATCTCGTCGATTCGCCAGTAATACGTTGTGCCCGGGACAAGACCGTCGGGGAAGGCATACCCCGGAAAGCCGGCGACATAAAAAGTGTCAGCCTGGTTTCCTCGGAACGTATCGGCGGCACCGTTTTCAACATCTTCGAAATTGTCCCCTAAATAAACATCGTGCGAGACGGCAAAATCGCCGGGCGACCAGCCAAGAGTCACCCACGTATCCATATAGTAGGAGCTATCTTCCGGGCTTGGACTAAGGGCGTAGGGATATGCTTCACCCTGCATGGCCTTAAAAATCTCGTCTTCTGACAGCGCTCGTTTGAACAAGAAGAACATGTCCATCAGTCCCGTGAAAGGTCTTGCATTGTCGATATTATACCCAACGCGCGCACCTGAGTCCCAGTCTCCGGCGATCTCCAAAGCATTTGAAACGACTTGTTCGCTAACCAGCTCCCCATCGATGTAGAGAGCGGCCCTGCCGGAGGCCTGGTCGTATATGCCACAGAAGTGCTGCCACTCATCCCACGTTACAACACCTGCACGTATATCCATGATTCCTGCACCACCGGCACCCCGGAGAAGCCATCGAAACTGACCGTTGCTGCGAAATTCGGGATGAGTGAGCCATGTGTTGTCAGATGCCCTGGCATTAAATATGGCGTGATCTCCGCCTGTATTCTCACATTTTCCCCAGGCGGAAAGCGTTATACCAGTAGTCGGAATATGCTCCGGAGGTATACTGGGCCCATCCAAATCAAGGTAGCTGCCGCTTGCGAATTTGGCGGCGCCGTTGCGTTTGCCGCCGGGATCTGCCGTGATATCGCCGTTTACAACACCATCGTGGCCGTTCCCGGACTGATCGGCAACGATATCGCTGACTTCGTCAAATGAATAGTATATGACGAGGTCCGGATCGGCAAGAAGGTCGGCAAAGGCGTTAGTACTCAGAACAAACACTAAAAGAAAAGAAACCGGATAAAACAATTTTCTAAACATAATGGTCCTCCTTATTTAAAGTTAAGATAATAAAACGGCGGATAATTATTTCACGTTTGCTGCATTTTATCCTCATCTGCTCAGAACATCTTTGACTTGAGTCCACCTCCTTCCTTTTAAGGCCAGCAGTATACTTGTAAGGCAAAAATCCTATCGGCAAAGTATATTAATCCGGTTGCCGTATTTGTACTCTGCTGTTCTGCATCTTTCTGTTAAATAGCGAAAAGACTTTAGAAATATGACCCGTTGGAAAGCTATAATGCCCAATATAGAGGACTATGCGGGCCAGTGCTTTACTAACCTTAGTATATACTAAATCTGACATTTCATGTCAAGAAAAAATCTTACAAAATTGCTACTGGTCTTTCGTTGATTAATTTTTTCCTTGCATTCTGGTTTGGGTACAGCAATATTTGTTTGGATTTGGAATTATCGTTTCGTACGCCGCTGTTAGGCAACACATACGCTGAGTCGTATATATAGCCTCCTGCAGATGTTGCAGTTTGAAAGGAGAAAGTCATGAAAAACAGAATTGCTGTTTACCTGCTGATTATTACAATGGTCAGCTTGCAAATCGCATCGAATCTGCTCGCGGCGGAGGCCCCCAAGCCTCGCAGCCGCAGCGAAGTCGAAGCGGTCCTCGCCAAAGCCCCGAAGCCGCCGGCAGCGAGAAAACTGCGCGAGCTGAACATCGTTCTTGTTGCTTTTAAGAAGGACCACGGCGACAACGAGCACGATTATCCTTTATGGCAGAAGCGATGGGCAGTTCTGCTCGGCGGAAAAGACGCCGGGCGGGAAAACCAGGTAAATCTCTATGGTCCCGCACCGAAAGGTAAACAGAAACGTGGATTGGCAGGCGCGCCGAAGGTGAATGTAGCAACGGCTTACGGATGGCCGAGCAAGGAGCAATTCAAGAAGGCCGATTTGGTTGCCGCGTTCTGTTACGTTCAGTACGACAAAGAGAAACTCAAGGACCTGGAGAAGTTTCTGTCTCGGGGCGGAGGTTTCGTCATCCTGCACCCTGCTGTGATTATTCCGAAGGGCGTAAATATTGTCGACGAGGCGGCAAATCTCATGGGATTAGCGTGGGAATACGATTATACTCGCTGGCGTCACGGACAAATGGCTCTGAAGATTGCAGCGCAGGATCACCCCATCTGCCTGGGGCTGCCCAGGACAATTGATTTACTGGACGAAGCTTATTGGCCGCTGAAAGGTGACCGCAGCAAAATCACGATATTAGCAACATCCGATGAGACGATCAGCGAAGACTCCGACGAGATCAAACCCGAACCGATGTTCTATACCTACGAGTACGGCAAGGGGCGGGTTTTCAGTTGTATACTCGGGCACTATACATGGACGTTTGATGATCCATATTTTCGCATTCTGATGCTTCGCGGCATGGCCTGGGCAGCGAACGAATCGCCATATCGTTTCGACCGGTTAGTAATGCGAGGCATCGAATTGGGAGATTAGGTTCAACTGCAAAAAAGTTGGTTGATTATCACATGATTATAAAAGGATTTATCGCTTTATGGGCACCAGCATAATAACATAAGTGGGCGGCACCGTTGAAGATACCGCCCTATGCCGTATGCCACCATCAGGGCGCTCGGGTCGCTTCCCAGCGTT
>JBARRE010000659.1:0-5104 GCA_049644065.1 Sedimentisphaerales bacterium
CAAGCCAGCAAGAATTACCGCGCATAACAGCACTCGGCAGAGCCTTAATTTTGCAGCGGCATTGTTCACTACTTGCGTCATTGCAATCCTCCTGAAGTCTCCGTGAGTTTCGACAGTCTCGCCAGGCCGGAGCCGTACTTATTTGTCCCAGTATTCGTCGATCACCTTTTGGATATGAGGGTATTTCTCATCTGTTTCGTTATACTTTTTTCTCAACCGCAGCAATTCGGCCTTCAGCTTCCTGATCACAGATACATATCTCGAATTGTTGTACAGGTTGTTCATTTCGTGCGGGTCGTTTACCATATCGTACAGTTCCCAGCCCGGCCGGGTAGGTTTTGGGCCGCCTTGCTTGTAGTTCATTCCGTAGAAGAATATCAGCTTGTATATTTTCGTGCGAATTCCGAAATGTGCCGGGTTGTCGTGATGTGCCATGTGCATCCAGTAGCGGTAATAGGTGGCCTTGGGCCAGTTAGCCGGCGTTCTGCGTTTCAGCAGCGGAACAAAACTTCGCCCCTGCATATAGTCGGGAGCCTCAAGTCCGGCCAGCTCCAATATCGTCGGCGCAAAGTCGGTGTTGTTGATAATCTCGTCCGTCCGAGTCCCCGGCCTGATCATCTCGGGATACCTTACAAGAAACGGCATGCGCATCGATTCTTCGTACATCCAGCGCTTGTCGATAAAATCGTGCTCGCCCAGCATCATGCCCTGATCGGATGTATAGATGATAACGGTTTTATCCATCTGTCCGCTTTTTTGGAGATACTTGAATAGCCGGCCCACATTGTCATCGACCCCGCGAACGCATCGCAGATACTTCTTCAAATACCGCTGGTATGCCGTCCGCTTATACTGCTCATCCGGCAGCGATTCATCGACGAACATGTGGTGCCCCATATTCCGCCGCTTGTTGCGTTTGCCTATGGAGGTTCCCATGTCTTTTGTCGCTTCGGAGCCGTGATTGCCGGGTTTCCACAGACTTTCAGGCTCGGGAATATCGACATCATTGAACAGCCAGTCGTAGCGCTCTGCGTTCTCGAAATTGTCGTGTGGCGCCTTGAAATGGTGCATCAGGAAGAATGGTTTCGACCGATCTCTGCCCTTGATCCAATTGAGCGACAAATCGGTAATCACATCCGAACAGTGGCACGAATCATATTTTGCAAAGCGTCTTTCGTTTTTGGGCCACTGCCCGCCTGACTCACGAAGTATCGGATTGAAATATGAGCCCTGGCCCGGAAGCACGCAGTAATAATCGAACGCCGCAGGTTCTTCCTTAAGGTGCCACTTACCGATCATGGCGGTTTCGTAGCCGGCCTGTTTCATAAGTTTCGGCAGGAATTGTCGCTGAGGCTCAAGCCTGCCGCCCAAGTCCAAAGAGCCGTTAGTCTGGCTGTATTGGCCGGTCAGAATCGTTGCCCTGCTGGGCGTACAGATCGAATTGGTGCAAAAGCAGTTCTCAAAGAGAAAACCTTCATCGGCCAGCCTGTCGATGTTAGGCGTCGGAGCGACCTTTGCCAGCCTGCTTCTGTAAGCACTGATTGCATGGGCGGCATGATCATCGGACATGATAAAGAGAATATTCGGGTGCCGGTCCTGGGCCGAAGCTGCCTGAATAACACCTAACGAGCCGGACGTAAAAGATGCCGCAATTCCAAATCCTAAGGCTCCAAGAAAATCCCGCCGGGTGCAACTGTACTTCACCATTTCGACATCTCCTGCTTACATATAGTTACCTACCATTATCATCTTATGATGCAGACAATAACCTGTTCGGCAGGAAATTTCAAGATATCTTGAGCAGCAGTCTGTTGAAAATCCCCGCTATTCTTGAGGGAAACAGTTTCAAGTTTTGTTATTAACAGCCTGTGAAGTGATTGAGTCGGTTTGCACGCCGAACACTTTTCCCAATTTGTATGGGAAGTAGAGTCCGCCGTAAAGGCCCAGTACGATAAGCACGAGAGAAATAGCAATAATCAATCTGCCGCATGTGACGGCTTTGTCGCCTTCAAGCACCTTTGTGTCCACAATGACTTTCGTGCCGGGTGGGGGCATTTGCCGGTGTTTGATTACCCGCCATCCTAACCGGCACATATACAAACCGAACGGGACGATGCTCAAGAAAATAAAAGCAATGACTATCCGTATAATCCGCAGCATAACTGCCGGCTCGGCCTGCTTGAGCCGGCCTTCGCTCCAGGGCAATATCCATCCCACCAAAACCGCCAGAATCAGAACAGAGATAATATAAGCAAGGATGACAAGCAATCGAATTCTCTTATCTGCCTTTATAACCTTAACCGTCTTTTCTTGATCTTGTGCAGTATCCATTTCAATTACAGAGGCTATTCTACCTCAGTCTTAGGTTCAAGATCAAACAGACTCCTCTGATTGTCGCCGGATTCCGGCAGAGGATAAATGATTCCTGTCTCTGTGATGACCGCATCATGCGTTAATTTGTGCTCTGAAGTCTTGCCGGGATCTAATATGTGAACAACTTTTACGTGCCGTGCAGTCAGATAATCGCTTAAGAGTCGGCGGTGACATTTCCAGTACAGCTTTTCCGCACACATAATCGCCGTACGTGATTGTGCGGCTGCCGACAATAGGTCACCAACGGCCCGGCAAAATTCGTCCGTGGCCATATAGTCTGCATAGCTGCGAAAGCCGATACTCTTAAGTCCGACGTTGACAGAGTTGTCTTTTTTAACTGTGTGTCTGCGGCCTCCGAGGGATTCCAGCCATAAGTAATCGATATTCTCCACCGCCAGAAGCTCGGACAAGACCGGGCGATTAAAATGAGGAAACTTCCTTGAAGACGGATAACGTCTTATGTCGGCCACAAGGCCTATTTCATACTCCTTCAGCAACGAGGAAAACTGCTCGAAAGAAAGGTTGGAATGGCCAACCGTAAAAATACGAAGTGTTTTCTCAACGCCAGCTTTCATTTGCCCCGGTTAAAACTCCGGAAAGATATCTTATGATATCATGAAATCATTTCAAATTGTACATAAAGAAATCACCTTTGAGATCGAGCACCGGCGAGCCATCAAAGGCGTCTATATCTTCAATCTCTATGACATTTTCGAGTATAGAGATTATGTTGCATTTGCTAATGGCAATCAGATTCGGACGAAAGGGCGAATGAGTGGCAAATACACCCGTAAGCGGGAGCTGTTTGTCGCCACGAGGACGAACCTGCAAAACGGCTCGTTTCTCCGGCGTATCGTTTCTGTCGAACCAGTAAACAACGGTGACATGAGAATGCTTATCCAATCCGGAGAGTCCGGGTTGGTATTTCTCGTCGAGGACGATCATCGTTTTATCGTCTTCTTTTACGACTTCGCCGATGGGATGAATTATAAACTGTGTTTTCGCTATTTGCTCGTCGCCGATAGTCGATGGCTTCGTACAACCTCCGATAGAAAAGGCGATAATGATTGGTAAAAAGATCATTAAATATTTCATATATTCATTCTCTAACCGGAATTATAAGTTCTTACTTCAGTAGTCTCTTATGCTCGACAACAATCTGTTCGTACTTCGAATCCGAAGCAAGGTTGTAATATTCGCCGGGATCGCTGTTGTGGTCGTACAGTTCCGTGCCTTGTTTGCCCTTATCCCATTCCGTGTAGCGCCAACGCTCGGTACGCACGGAGCGGCCGGCGATCTTTCCTCGCTGCACCTGTGTAAACGCCATCTCCTTCCACGGAAGCTTCGGATTTACCAGCAGGGGCGTAAAGCTCTTTCCTTCGAGGTTACCCGGAGCGGCCAGCCCGTGCAAGTCGGCCAGCGTGGGGTAGATGTCCACGAATTCTACGATGCGCGAACAACTTGTGCCCTTTGTTTTCATCTCCGGTGTCGTCACGATCAGGGGAGCCCGGGCAGACAATTCGAACAGCGTGTTTTTGTTCCACCAGCCGCGCTCGCCGAGATGATAGCCGTGGTCGCTGAAAAATACAACGGTTGTATTTTGCCACAATCCCAAGCGATCCAAGGCGGCCATGATTTTACCCAACTGGGCGTCCATGAAGGAAACTCCCGCATAGTAGGCGCGCATGAACTCGCGTCTTTCCCGGTCGGTGAAACGGTCGAACTCGTTCTTCCAGCCGCTCCCGATGGTCTGGGCAAGCTCCGGCAAACGGTCGGGCGGATCTTCGGGCAATTTTAGAGATTCAAGCGGATAAAGATCGAAATATTTTTTGGGCGCGATAAATGGGTCGTGCGGCTTGTGAAAACCTACGGCAAGGAAAAATGGGCCTTGACGCTGTTGCTCCAGCAGCCTGATGGCTTCGGCAGCAACTTGGCCGTCTGGTTGATCCTCGTCGTCTCCTTCAGCGGCAAGCCATCGACACCATTTCACTCGACCGCCGGTAAGGTTTCTTCCCTGACCCTCCTGGCCCAGCGGCGTCGCTTTCGGATCGGATGTCACATCCCACGCTTGCGGATCATCCGTGTTCTTACGTCCATGAAAGACTTTTCCCAGGCGGGCCGTGAAGTATCCATGCTTACGGAACAGTTGCGGCAACGTGACGACATCCGGCAGCTTTGATCGGAAGCCGGTCGTATTGTTCAGAATTCCGGTCGAATCCGGCCTTAAACCCGTGAGAAAAGACGTGCGGCTCGGATTGCAGATAGTGAACTGGCAGTAGGCCCGGTCGAAACGAATGCCGCGAGCCGCCAGCCGGTCGATGTTGGGCGATTTAACGAGGGGATGGCCGTAACATCCGAGAGAATGGTTCAAGTCGTCAACTGCAACGAACAGCACGTTTCTCTTTGCTTGAGAGGTCTTGCCGTTGAGACTTGCCGCTTGTGTGAGTGCCGCTACCCCGGCGGCGGTTGTCATTTTTAAAAATTGTCTTCGTGTCACTGAGCTTTTCATTGTATTATTTCCCGGCCATGCATAAGATGCAACCATTCTTCAGTGCAAGCTAGAGCCGCCCATCGGCAGCGGCCATGCCATCGAATGCCGGCACGCTTTCGAGTTTGTATTCGGCCAGTTTCTCTCCGTCAGAGGTCGATACTGCCCAGAGCAAAGCTCCCTGCTGTCCATCGAGAGCGGCACTCTGAGCTTTTAGCTTTGCCTGCACTTGGGGCTCAAGAG
>JBARRE010000660.1:0-2439 GCA_049644065.1 Sedimentisphaerales bacterium
CTTGACCATAAGGATTCCTTTCCAATCTGAGAGTTCCAGCTTGTTATCTACTCTCTTGATCGGGAGGAATCCTCAATCTCCATTAGATCAGTACACTCCAATTGTTACCCAGGATTGAACCAGGCCCTATTTAGGCCACTTCTCGAAGGTATTGCAGCGGGAAAACCTTGAATTATCAGGACAAACCTGATAGCATATTTAGAAAGAGGCTCGGCGGCGCTGCCGGGTCGGTTAAGCTGCTAATAAATAGATACGATCCAGGCGCGGGCCATCCGGGATTTCCGGACAAGTTCGCTTCGAGAGGAAAAAAGTGATGATGCGACATATTATTCGTTTAAGTGTGCTGGTACTATTTGGCTCATGGGCTACCATGCCGGTCAGGTCGGCATCGATTCCGATTGAGAATGCCTCGTTCGAGGCCCCGGTAGTGGACCCCAACGGTTTCGGCGCGGTACCGTTAGTGGATGGCTGGACGGAGATCGATATCGATACCCAGTACAGCGCCAATACGGGCGTGTTCGCAAATACGGACGCCAACAGCTTCGATCATATAGTCAATGCCGACGGCAACCAACTGGCCTTCCTCGGATCACAGGAGGGCAATGCGCTGGAGCAGGACCTGGCTGACACGTACAAGGTAGACTGCGACTACCGGCTGACCGTGGCCGTCGGAGTCTCAGGGAGATTCCCGCCGGCAGCCACCGAGCCGGTTGATACGCTCGAACTGGTGTTTTACTATCGTGATGCTAACGATGTTGTGGACATCGCTCATCAAACGGTTGAGGCCACGAGGCAGTCTTTTACGCAATTGCAGGATTTCTCGCTGTATCTGCCGACGGTCCAGACCGGCGACGCCTGGGCGGGAATGAACATTGGCATTGCTCTGCGTGCGGCCGGGCAGCCCGGCGGATTCTGGGATTTGGATAACGTTCGGCTAATCGAATCGGCACCCGTTTCGATTCCGATTGAGAACGCCTCGTTCGAGGCCCCGGTAGTAGATCCCAACGGTTTCGGCGCGGCACCTCTTGTGGATGGCTGGACGGAGGTCGATATTGACACACTGTTTAGCACCAATACCGGCGTGTTCGCCAATACGGATGCCAACAGCTTCGATCATATAGTCAACGCCGACGGCAGCCAACTGGCCTTCCTCGGATCACAGACGGGCAATGCACTTGAGCAGGATATTGCTGATACGTACAAAGTTGGCTGTGACTACCGGCTTACAGTTGGCGTCAGCGTCTCAAGTCGATTCCCACCGGCAGCCGCCGAGCCGGTCGATACACTCGAACTGGTTCTTTACTATCGTGATGCGAACGATGTTGTGGATATCGCTAATCAAACAGTTGAGGCAACGGATCAGTCTTATACGCAACTGCAGGATTTCTCTGTATCTCTGCCGACGGTGAGACCCGGCGATGCATGGGCCGGCAAGAACATAGGCGTGGCCATCCGTGCAACTGGTGCGCCCGGCGGATTCTGGGACCTGGATAACGTCCGCCTCATCGAGTCGGCGCCTGTTTCGATTCCGATTGAGAATGCCTCTTTTGAGGCCCCGGTAGTGGACCCCAATGCCTTTCCGGCGTGGCCGTATATAGACGGCTGGACGGAAATTGACGTCGATCCCGAAGGATTGAGCAGGAACACAGGCGTGTTCCCCAATACAGAACCGAATAGCTTTGATCATATCGTCAATGCCGACGGTAACCAACTGGCTTATCTGTTCTCTGAGGCAGGTAATGCCCTGGAGCAGTACTTGTCTGCTACTTACAAGGCAAGATGTGACTATCGCCTAACCATCGCTGTGGGCATTTCCAGCCGACGCCCTCCATCGATCCTGGAGCCGGTTGGTACACTTGAACTGGCACTTTATTGTCATGATGGAAACGAACTTATGAACATTGTGTCTGAGACGATTGAGGCAACGGATTTCACCCCGACGCAGTTGCAGGATTTCTCATTATACCTACCGACGGTGCTTTCCGATGATGCTTGGGCCGACAAAACCATTGGAGTGGCTATTCGTGCGACCGGTGTGCCCGGCGGGGTTTGGATTCTCGATAACGTCCGCCTCATCGAGTCGCTGCCTGATCCGGACATAGCATTGACGGTTAATGATTGATTATCATTTTGGAGTGAACCGGACATAGTGGATTACGAGAGCTTTGTCCGGGAAGTAAAATGCGCAAGGTAAGCTATACATCGAACGTCAATAGCGGGCGGCACGCCGGCTTCACACTTATCGAGCTGCTGGTGGTCATAGCCATCTTGAGCCTGTTGATAGCAATATTGCTGCCGGTACTGAACCAGGCCAAAATTCAGGCGCATCGTGCGGCCTGTGCGGGAAATCTCCGCCAGGTGGGGGTGTCAATACATATGTATGCCGAGGACTTCGGTGACACGATCCCGTACGGACCCACGGGTCGGCCTGTCACCGGC
>JBARRE010000661.1:0-2023 GCA_049644065.1 Sedimentisphaerales bacterium
TATTGGCGGGTCGATGAGTTTGATGCCGTCAGCACATATAAAGGCGCAGTCTGGAGCTTTACGACAGCAGGTCCCGGCGGGGGCGTGAGGGCGGATTATTACAAAGGTATGGATTTGAGGAATCACGCGCTGAGGCGAATAGACCCTCAAATCAACTTCAATTGGGGTGACGGCGAACCAGACCCTTCGGTCGGCGCTAATAACTTCTCGGTCAGATGGACCGGCGAAGTGGAGGCGGCGTTTACTGAGAAATACACATTCTACACCAATACCGACGATGGCGCCCGTCTGTGGGTGAATGGTAAACAGCTTATCAACGACTGGGCCGACCATGGGGCCACCGAGAACAGCGGAACGATTGACCTTGTGGCTGGACAGTTTTACACCATTGTAATGGAGTATTATGAAAACGGCGGTGGCGCAGTAGCAGAACTTCGCTGGTCGAGTCCACATACTCCAAAGCAGCTCATTCCACAGGCAGCACTCTCGCCGCCTATAAGGGCCGGCAATCCGAATCCGCCTAATGGCGCCGCAGATGTAAAGCATGCCACGATTCTTAAGTGGACTGCCGGAGACCAGGCCGTTTCGCATCAGTTCTATTTCGGCACAGACCAAGAGGCCGTATGTAATGCCGATACCGGTTCGCCGGAGTACAAAGGTACTAAGGAACTTGGTTCCGATAGCTATGACCCCGGATTACTTGAGTGGGACACCAGTTACTATTGGCGGGTTGATGAGGTTAATAATCTCAATCCCGACAGCCCGTGGATAGGCGGCATCTGGAGCTTTACGACAGCCAATTTCCCTGTCGTAGACGATTTTGAGGACTACGACGTTGGTAACGACGAAATATGGTGGGCCTGGAAAGACGGCCTTGGATATGCCGCGCATGATAACGAACCGGCCTACCTCGGCAATGGGACCGGCTCGGCTGTCGGCGACGAAACCACTGCTTCCTATACCGAAGAGACCATTGTCCATGGTGGCCGACAATCGATGCCCTTGGCCTACGACAACAATAAGCAAGGATACTCGAATTATTCAGAACTAGAGTTGACCTTGAGTCACCCGCGTGACTGGACCGAGAAAGAAGCTACTGTATTGTCGCTGTGGTTCCATGGCGATCCGTCTAACGCTCATGAGCGGATGTATGTAGCCATAGCCAACAGCACAGGCGTACCTGTGGTGGTGTACCACGATGACGACAATGCAGCAGCGAAAAACACCTGGACGGAATGGAATATCTCCCTGACAGAATTCAGCAATCAGGGCCTGATTCTGACCGATGTTGACAGGGTCGCTATTGGCCTCGGCACCAGAGGCAACATAATAACGCCAGGTGGTTCAGGCAAGATGTACTTTGACGACATCCGGCTGTATCCGCCGACAGAGGCTGCTGAACAGTAAAATCCGCTTTTGCGGGAATAACATCAGTTGGTAATGCAACATAAACCGAACCGTATCGGCAAAAAACTTGTTCATCCTAATTGAGTGAGCATGTCGAAGGTAAACACACGATGCGATTTGTCGATGTGCCGATCAAAGCAGACAAAGGCTTTGAATTGGCTCCATTCGACGCTGCTCAGAGCCTGCCCTAAATATAATTGAAGGGACAAGCTTGTTTTTTCAAATCACCCATTCATCTTATTTCGGATTTAGAGCTTAGTGCTTAGTGCTTAGAATTTCCGGCCAAAGGCCGGCATATTGGCTTTGTTTGGCTTTGAATTGGCTTTGTTTTTTCGCCGCTCGAAATCGCAAAAATCCTCATAATACCCTTACATATAGATACTTAACGTTGTTTTGGCCTTTCAAAAATTGGCTTTGTTTTTTCAAATTCCCTTTCGCAATACGCAGAACGCAGTCCTCGGGACTCCTTATGGAGAACACAGAACGATAAAATTGGGTTTGTTTTTTCAAATTAAGCACAAATTTTCGTCGTTTTCTACTCTTTTTCACCTGTTTTTTTCATTATTCTGCCTTTTTTTTTCAAATTAACCACAAATTTACCCTGTGAGATGACGGC
>JBARRE010000662.1:0-6369 GCA_049644065.1 Sedimentisphaerales bacterium
TTGCCGGCGTTTGCGAAGAACAGACGCCCCTTTGGGTCTGCAATCGGACTGGCCCAGGTGGTTGAAATGTCCTGGAGACGCTCGGAATAAATCTCTTTGCCTGTAGCCATTTCCCAACACTGGAGGACGCCGGGAGTGCGCAGGCGATAGAGGTGTTCGCCTACAATGATGGGCGAACTCAGTGCTTCGCCTCTCTGCATGATGGTCCATCGGATGTGTGTGTCGGAGACGTCGCCCGAACCGGTCGGATCAACGGCTGCGCCAGTGCCGCCCCGGCCATCGTCGAAGTAGACGAGGTCCTTCCCGTAGGCAGGCGATGATGCATCTCCTTCGCCTCGGCACCACCACAGGAGTTTCCCGTCGGCCGGATCAAGGCTCTGCAGGGCATCGCCCGCCTGTTTCATGCCCGAGGCCACAAGAAGCATCTGGGGTTTGTTATCGACCTGAATGATCAGGGGCGTGCTGTGCCCGAACTGCATTTGCGGGAGTTTCCTCTCCCATTTCATATTACCGTTGGTCTTGTCGAAGGCGACTACTCGCGAGTCTTCTTTCTTTGCCATCGCGCAGAAGAGGATGACAGTGTCGCCATAGAGGACCGGACTGCTGCCAAGAGTGACGTCGAAGGAGTAGGGAACAATTTGCTTTCTCCACGCGATGTTGCCCTGGAAATCTATCGCGGCAAGGACCGATGAGGCGAACGCGCAGTAAATGAGCTTGCCATCGGTAACAGGCGTGGCGGCGGCGTAGCCTCCGCCCGGTCCGCTGCGAAAATCTTCCCGCAACCAGGGTCCGGGTGGTACGAGCGTATCCCAGATCAATCCTCCATCGGAAGTGCGATAGCAGGTGACATGATGCTCCGGGATAACCTTTTTGCGGTCTTCAACATCAGCCGGCCATTTGACTGTGCAGACAATGACCGCATTGTCCCAAACGATGGGACTGGCGTGCCCCTGGCCGGTAAGCGGCGAAATCCACAGCACGTTTTCATTTTCAGGGCCACCCCAGACGATTGGCAGATTCTCTTCCATCGTGTAGCCAAGGCCGGTCGGGCCGCGGAAACCGGGCCAGTTCGCTCGGGCGAGGGTGTTAGGTATCAGAAGAATGCCTGTCAAAATAATAACAAATATGGCTGACTGGTTTTCAAAAAACTTGATTCCTGTCTTGAGATATTTCGTCATGTTGTACTCCCTGTGTATCTGGTCTGTCAGCGGTTTGGCTTTCCACCGGCGAACAGGCATGATTATACCACCGGAGTAATGATGATTCCAACCCAAAAGATGATATCATCTCTTCCCAGGTCCAAGAGAAACCAGGGGACGTTGGGGCTGTTGAAAAAGGTGAGATTGCTTCGTCGCTGCGCTGCTCCTATGACACAAGGTGCGTTTTCAAGTCATTGCGAACGATTCGAAGAATCGCGGGGAGTGGAGGGTTCACATCTTTTTTTACAACTTATTTGCAGGTAGCCCTCATATCTAAAATCCGGCTGGCTCAAACATCTGCAGTGATGAGCGGCGTACATCAAAGGTGGAGCCATCCCCAAGCTATCGCTTGAGGCTGCCACCCGGTTGATAGTTACAATATTATGCGGATTGAAGGTCAGAGACAAATGGCACTGACATAGTGTTAAGCTCCTATCATAGCAGCCTGTCATTCCTGTGAAAACAGGAATCCAAAACCGCGACAGCAGCCTGGATTCCCGCTTGCGCGGGAATGACACAAAGGGTCGGTTAGTTTTAGTAAATAAAAAGGGCTGTAAGCGATAAGTGCCCACAGCCCGAATTTGATATTGCGTAAATGTTACTAAGTTACTACGAACAATTCTCAAGCCAATCGGCCACGAAGTCAGCCAGGTCGTTCAAGTCGATTACTCCATCGCCGTTATAATCTTCGCATATCGTGATGCTGACATCGGGAGTGAAGTTGTAATCTTCCGTTTCGCCAATCTCGTATTTTGCCTGGGGTCCGGAGCCGGCATTACCTTTCGCTCCCGGATTACTGCCGGGCCTCCAGGGCTGGCCTGAAAGCGTGATTCTCATCCATATATCTTCCCTGCCGTTCTCAGGATGCCAAGACAGGAATCCCGGCGTGGTAATCTGATTTATTCCGGCCGGCAGATTTAACAGGAACTGGTTCTGTACCGCCCACTCCGGCGCGGGACCACGGGGACACTCAAGAGTATCGTCCCAATCGCCGTCCCGGTTCCAGTCGAGCCAGACATTGACCCAGAGATCGGTGTTCGGTTCGATTACATTGACTTCATATTCAATTGTAGACCAGCGGCAGTTCGGCAGATTGAGCGGGAAGACAACGCCGTCATCGCCCTGATCCCGGTCCGGCGTATTATTGGAGGGCCTGATATTGTTGACGCCATCCTCATCGGTGCCGGTATCGGCTTCGGTTTCCCGTGTGATTTTTTTGCCCAGAAATGCCACTGCCTGAGCGTTCAAATGGACCGGCCCGTAAGGCCCCGTACCGCTGCCGTCATTGTAAACGGTCGGATAATTGGCCGGGACAACCGGCAACGACCCTTGTGAAGGGTATGCTCTCATGGCTACATGGGCGTTGTTTGTGCTGTCCGGAGCATCGCCAAGGTCTGGTTTGTTCTGAATCACAACTCCCTGGCAACTAATTGTCAGCAGACCTTCGCCGGTCTCAGAGGCGTAGCCCCCAATTTCGATCAGATACTGGTTGCCGGCGATTGCAGCAAAGGTGATCTCTGACTGATAACTGTTGCCGGCGTCATCGTTGCACTCGATCAAGTTCGCCGCAAATGTGGGGTAACATCCGCATCCGTCATAGACGGCGAGCATTGTGTCGTAGCTGCTGCCGGCCAGGCTGACAGTGACATCACCCGTGCACGTGGCGGTATGGCAGTACCAGATATTCGGACCGGTCATGCAGAGGCCAGGGCCGTCGAACGTCGCATCAGTCGTATCGAACGCCAGGTCCTTTACATCGCCGACCGGCTTTGCATTTTCGCAGTCGTCCTTGGACGACGGAGGGGGCGTAATTCCCTCACAACTAATGCTCAGCAGACCCTCACCGGCTTCGAGGCCGTAGCCCCCAACCTCGATCAGGTATTGGTTGCCGGCGATCGCAGCAAAGGTGACCGCTGACTGATAACTGTTGCCGGCGTCATCGTTGCATTCGATCAAATCCTCCGAAGCCGGATAGCATTCGCACCCATCATAGACGGCGAGCATGGTGTCGTAGCTGCTGCCGGCCAGGCTGACGGTGACATCACCCGTGCACGAGGCGGTATAGCAGTACCAGATATTCGGACTGGTCATGCAAAGACCCTGCCCGTCGAACGTCGCATCAGTCGTATCGAACGCCAGGTCTTTCACATCGCCGACCGGCTTTGCATTTTGGCAGTCGTCCTTGGACGACGGAGGAGGCTGCACTCCCTGGCAACTAATCGTCAACAAACCAGCACCTTTCTCATTGGCGTAGCCCCCAACTTCGATCAGGTACTGGCTGCCGGCGGTCGCGGCAAAATCGATTTTTGACTGACGAGAGTTGCCGAAATCATCGTTGCACTCGATCATATCGTTCGCGGTTGGGTAGCATTCGCACCCGTCATAGACAGCGAGCATCGTATCATAGCTGCTGCCGGCCAGGCTGACGGTGACGTTGCCGGTGCACGTGGCGGTATAGCAGTACCAGATATTCGGACCAGTCATGCAGAGGCGCGGGCCGTCCTGTGTCGCACTAGTTGTATTGAACGCTATATTCGTTACGTCACCGATCGGTTTTGCATTCTGACAACTATTGTTGTTGGTTGACGGGGGCTGGGCCGTGGAGCTGACAGTTATTACTCCCTCGCCGACTTCATCGGAATTATAGCCCAGAACCTCGAACAAGTAACTTTTGCCGGAGGTCGCCCGGAAGGTTATTTGAGACTGAAGAAAACCGCCGAAGTCGTCATTACGCTCGATTAAATCACCCGATTCCGGGTAACAATCGCCGCCGTCATAAACGACGAGCGCCGTGTCATATTCACTGCCAAGGAGGCTGACAGTAACGTCACCCGTGCCGCCGGCCGTATAGTGATACCAGAGGTTCGGGCTGGCAAAGAAGTGCCCCGGACCGTCGAATGTCGCACATGTGGTATCGAACGGCTGCTCTGTTACATTGCCTATATGCTTGGCGTTAATGCAGTCGTCGTTCGCCGGCTGACTGGACTGTGCGTTACAACTGATACTGATCTTGCCCTGGCCCTTGATGGAGGGATTAAATCCCCCAACCTCGATGAGGTACTGGCTGCCGGCCTTGACGGGGAAAGTTACTTGCGATTGTTGGCCATGAAAGTCGTCATTGCTTTTAATCATGTCTTCATCGGCTGGATAGCAATCGCACCCATCATAGACGGCGATTTTGGTGTCGAAGTTACTGCCGCGCAGGCTGACAGTGGCACAACCGTTGCAAGTGGCTGTATAACAGTACCATATGTTAGGACTCAGGATATAGTGCCCGGGGCCATCGAATGTAGCATTCGTTGTGTCGAATAGCAGGTTTGTTACATTACCGACCGCCCTTGCGTTGGCGCAATCGTCATTTGCCGGACGGAGCAACATCGGCTTAACGCCGACACCCGAAGCGATGTTTACGGCGCCGAGCAGTAATACCAATCCGCAAGCCAAAACTAATTGTGATCTAAACCGTTTCATAATTGAAACCTCCAAAATACAAAAAAACCAATTTTTTATATTTCAGCCCCACATACGTCACTTTTTTATTACCTGTGGAACCACAAAAAACATTGAGAAGTACTCCTTTTTTGTTTAATAGCCTATATAACAGTGCCACTTTGCACCTCAGGTGTAACGTTTTTTATATCGACATTTTGGGCTTGCTTGTTCTTTCAGGAGAGCTTTGGAGCGTATTTTTTTTATGTGGGCGAACATGGCTCCGAGTTAAACAAAAAACTACTTCTTTATGCTAAGTTTGCCGGCCACACACTAAGCGCGGCCGGCAAACTCAGCTTCAAGGAGAGGGATGTGAGTTTCTTTCGTATTTTCGACGTTTACTAATCCTGATCATTGCTATTTATCGGACTATTCAAACTATAATAAAGTGCCAGCATTGATACCAAGCGTAACACTTTTTTCGTAATTTTTTCAGGAAGCTGGCCAACTCAAAACCAATGTGCTCAAAACAACGCTATAAAGGGCATTATCAGCGTATTATTATGGTCATTTTTGGAAAAACTCTGGAACGAATTTCTGTGAAGATAAGGCCGGCATCTGAATAATCGGCCGGTCGCCGGCTGATCAAAGCAGGTTCTATGAAAAAGTCGGATTTTTTGATGACAAATTTTCGCCGTAGCCAATTTATGGCCGGTGCCCGTTTCTTAAACAGCAGTCCCATAACCACGATGGGCAGAACGATAAGCATCTACGTATAAATACGTACTTTTAACCTCAAAAGACTGATTACCTTATATCCCCTTGATTTATAACCGATACATCCTAAAGCATAGAGCGTGCGGCGAAACATTGTTAATTCTGAGATAGGGAGACGAGAAATGAAACGGCTTATACTTTCAATCGTCATTTCTGTTTTTGTTATGTTCCTTACGGGCTGTGCCAAGCCTTGTTTCTACCAAGCCGGCAAAAATATCGAACAGTCTGAACATGACCTTCTACAGTGCATCCAAGAAGCCAACAATTACAGTAAAATATCCAAAAATGCGTTGCTTTCATCTATCGCAGCAGGAATCCAGCAAAAGTATCAACCGGCCGAACTCACGTGCTTATGCATGCAGGCAAAGGGATACCAGTATCTGGATGCAAATAAGCTGCCACAGAACCGAGAGCGAATAATGGTGATAGCTCCTTTCCGGAAATACTGGGCGGTGGACGGGGCCGATGCGGCCTCTGAAGATCGTAAGATTTTGTCCGAACAAAAACCTCAAGAAAACAACCCTGATACTCATTTGAGAAGGAGTATAAGATACCAGGCCCGGAAAGACACATCAGGTAAGCTTATGAAGGATGCATCAGGCAACTACATATTTGCCCCGGTTTACGAGGATGTCCGGCACGAAATAGCCTCGTTAGAACAACCCGTCGGGAAATAGGCCAAGGCAAATAAAAGGGGCCTATACCATATCGATCAGTATAAGCCCCTCACTGAAGCATGTCAGCTTTGGCCATAAATAAAATTTAACAGCCGGTTAAATCACAGCTTATAGCGCTGGTTCCGGCTCCGGCGGTAGAGGATGCAGACCAATATCGTCGAAGTACATTTTACCTGTACCACCCGGCGGATTGGCCTTATCACCAATACCAATAGTAATCGTATTGACATTTGTCAGGTCTATGCCCTTGTCTGCAAACTCTTGCAGGGGGATATCCCACTGCGTCC
>JBARRE010000663.1:0-7683 GCA_049644065.1 Sedimentisphaerales bacterium
CCCTTGGGTAAACCGTATTCGGATCCTCAGATTGGGTGCCAAGCGTAGCCGGGGCGAGGCGATCTATAACAAGATTAGGGTCTTCTTCCAATCGCTCCAGCAATACATCGTAGTCTGTGTTTAGAGATTCGAGCCGGTCCAGGGATTCCTGTGCCTCTCTCAGGAACTGTTTGTTCTGATAGTACTGTATCAAATCGTCACAGAGAACGGAGCTGCTCAGCGAGGCCGCACCGATACTGAAGAACAAAATAAATAAAATCAACTGGATGACTTTCCGTCCCTGCATAGCTCAAGGCAGGACGGCTGGTAAACCGTCCGTCCATTTCTCCATAAAATCCGAAACAAAGCACGCCATTTTCGAGAGATTATCGACTTTCGCTGATGACGTCAAGGCCGGAGCGTAAAAGTTACTACGATAATATCTCCTGGAAAACGTTTTCTTGTCGCATTTATGCCTCGAACTTGCTCTTTATAGTAGAAGCGCTTCTGTATGGAAAGGTTCCGACGTGTGAACAGATGCTGAATTGGTAAACGCTGTCGTAGATGGCGATAAGCAGGCTTTTGCCGTACTTGTAAAACGTTACGAGCGGCCGGTTCGTGCCGTGGCGCTGGACGTTCTGGGCGATTATCATTCCGCCGCGGATGTCTCACAGGAAGCTTTCGTTAAAGCTTACGAACAGATAGACGGGCTGCGAAAACCCGAAGCTTTTGGCCCTTGGCTGATGAAAATAGCCCGCAGGTGCGCGCTCGATTCGTTGCGGCGGAAGCCAAAAGAAACTCAACTGGAACCAAAAATCGCCGCGGCCACAGAAAGTCCGAATGGCCGGTTTGATGAGGACAAACAGAGACTCTTAGCCGCCGTAGTAAAGCTGCCAAAAGCAGAAAAACAGGTTGTTATGCTCCGTTATTTTGACGAGCTTGGCGTCAATGAAGTCTCCACGGTGCTTGGGCGAAGTGTCGGCACCGTAACCAAACAACTCTCACGGGCACATAAACACCTGAGAAAAATAATAGAAAGGTCAGAAAGATGACAACTAAAGATAATCTTAAAAATGAACTGGAAGAATTGGGCCAGGCAATAGGTTCTGACAGATCACTCATCCAGAGCGTAATGAGCCGTATCAACGCCGGAACCAGTGCTGAATTCAACCGAATTGAAAGGAGATTTACAATGAGTCGTTTAACGAAATTGGCCGCTGCGGCGGCGATAATAGTGGCAGTGGCACTGTCGATAACAATTGTAGATAAGCTGGCGTCGCCAGCTTACGCTATCGAGCAAACTGTAGAGGCGTTAAAGAATGTTCAGTACATGCATATTGTACAGCATGACAAAGCTGGGAATATTGAAGATGAAAGGTGGATCGAGATTGGTCCGGACGGGTTTCAAGCCAGGTATCGTCAAGACACACCAGAGCGTTCCTTTTTTGTGGTGGATGATCGCCAGACCGTTCTCGTTCACTATGAGGATAAGAACACCGTAGTACTCTACGACCCGAATGATAAATCATGGACGTGGCATTATGCACCCGGCAAATTATTTCAAGAGCTTGCTGATAGGGGTCCCAATTATTACACCGTTGAGGAAAACGTGCAGTACAAAGGCCGACCGGCGCATCATCTGCGATGGATTATTGCCGAAACAGATATCTATATTGACCCGGGAACCAAGCTGCCGATTGCCCATGGAGACTACGAAATTAACTACGAAGATCCCCCGGCAGGTACTTTTGATATCGTCATTCCTGATGGCGTGATTCTGGTGGACAAAAGACCCGGCGCAGAACCCACGCAAGAACCACAATGGATGATAGAAGAAAAAATAGAAGAGAAAAGGAAAGAGGAAATGGGAGTTGTCGCCCAGAGCTACTTCGAAGACGCCAGGCGCGCCCTTGCCCGCGCTGACTACGTCAAAGCTATTGAGCTTTTTACCAAGACAATCGAAATCTCACCCAGGCGCAATTGGGCGTGGCTTTGGATGGGCAAGGCCCTCTACGAAGCAGGCGACTACGACGCAGCCATCTATAGGTTGTCTAAGGTCATTGATATGATTGCCGAGAATGGCTGGACTATTCCGTCTTACCATCTCGCCCGAGGCCTGGCATATCAAGCCAAAGGCATGACCGACATGGCGCAACTGGACTTTGAAAAGGCCTTGCCAAAGATGATTTTGGCGCTGCAAAAAATCGAAGCAGCGAGGTCGTTCGATCTTGCCGATGACCCGCTTATTCGTGCTGATGGGATGCGAGAAGGATGCCACGAAGCACCGACTAAAGAACAAAGCGTCGCTATGATGATCGACCGCCTGCGAATCATGACAGGTCAAAACTTTGGTTACGACTCCGATGCAAGTGCTGAAGAAAACGAACAGGCAATATCTGCATGGGAACAATGGTATCAGAACTCTGCTCAATTCAAATTTGTGCTGGTTACTGAGCAGCCGGAAAAATAAGATTAATCCTGCATATTGCCAAAACATAATGACTTAAAGGTCGAGTCAATCCATCCTGAGCGATGTCGAAGGAGCAAACTCGGCCTTTTTTGCTTTTCCCGTAAGGGATACTGCTTAGAAATCGTGGTTTTTTCGCAATTTTGAGGATATTTTTGGAAAATATTGTAACTTTTTTGGCAGTTTCGCGTCTATATAGATAGGAACACATAATAGGCCGTTCAGATAAGCCTGCCCTAAAGGGAAGGCTGTTAGAGCTAAACAAGTGCGTCATCACCCTCCTTCAAGAGGCCGATACCCACAGGGTCGGCCTTTTTTTGTTGATAGTTCATGGTTCATAGTTCATAGTACGCAAAACAATGAACTATGAACAAAAAAAATGAGGATTCCTCTGACTAAATATGGTTTGCCGCAGGTTGTTGTTTACCCGGCAGTGGTGCTTGCGGCAATGATTGTTTTTCCGCTGATAATAGGAGCTTTTTTGCCGCAGTGGGCCGTTGTTGCTATAGAGGCGGTTTTGGCTGCCGTCTTAATATGGGCCCTGATGTTCTTCCGTGATCCCGAGCGAAGTTGTCCTGCGGACAGTAACCTGCTGTTGGCGCCTGCCGACGGGCATATTACCGAAATCGGAACCATAGAGGAAACGAGCTTTATCGGAGGGCCCGCCCTTCGGATCGGGATATTCCTGAGCATTTTCGATACCCATATAAATCGTGCCCCGTGTAACGTCAGAATCGAAAAAATCACTTATAAAAAAGGCAAATACCTTAACGCGATGAATCCTCAGTCGGGGCGTCTCAATGAGTCAAACGAGTTGGATCTGATTCGAACCGAAAGTCCGAAAGACAAGCTGATTGTCCGGCAGGTCAGCGGGGCGATTGCCCGGCGGATTGTTTGTGCGGCGGCAGAAGGGCAGGAATTAGCTGGCGGCGAAAGGTTCGGTATGATAAAATTCGGCTCCAGAACAGAATTGTATTTGCCTGTCCGTGAAAATGCAAAGTGCCTCGTCCAGATAGGCGATAAAGTAAAAGCAGGCCTTACGCCGCTTGTACAATACGAAATTCGAGATACGAAAGATGTCGAGATTGAAAACTGAATCTGCCAGGAAAAGTCTGCTGCGGCGGGTGCGGAGGCAGAGGTTGAAATATATCACTATTCTGCCATCGCTGATTACGATTCTCAACGGCATCTTCGGCTTTACAGCGATAATCTTCGCCAGCAAAGGTTCGGGGGCAATACCTGCTGATTCCAAAATACCTTTTGTTACATTCGGGTCCACTACTTACTTTGCGATGTCCGGCTATATGATTCTGGTGGCGATGATTGCCGATATGCTCGACGGCCGGCTCGCACGAAGGGTTAATAGCACTTCCAGCTTCGGCGGCCAGCTCGACAGCCTTTGCGATATAATCAGCTTCGGCGTGGCGCCGGCATTTCTAATGCTAAATATCCTGGAATATGAAGTTGCATCGATAGGCCTTGCCGATGAAAGATTTCTGCAGCGTTTCATCTGGCTCTCGGCGGCCGCGTATATAAGCTGTGCGGCTATCCGGTTAGCCAGATTCAACGTGGAAAACGAGGAGGATGAATCGGCGCACATGAGTTTTATGGGCCTGCCGACGCCGGCCGCCGCGGGGGTAATAGTCAGCCTGGTAATTTTTCATCAGGAAACAATTCCGACGTTCGCTATTATTTGTGCCCTGCCGTTTCTGGCCCTGGGCATATCAATTCTTATGATCGGCAGGATTCGATATCCGCATATCCTCAATCAGTACCTCAGAGGCAAAAAACCATTCGCATACCTGATAAGGGTGTTGTTGTTGCTGCTGGCCCTTGTATTTTTTATTCAGACGGCTTTGGTGGTGATTTTCTGTGGTTTTGCGGCTAACAGTTTTGTGAAATGGTTATATTTCAGAGTTCCAATTTCACGATCTATCGCAAAATTGAGACACAAGGTAAGCCATAATAACGACAATCTCGTCCCGGCGGTGCAGCATTTAGGTTCTATGGCCATAGACCATGCAAAAATCGAAGAGCAGGACGATAGCGCTGGTGGACCGGTGCACAAGTAACTTGGACACTAATCTGCATTCGGGACCGGATGCACAGCCTGCTTTTTGACGCCGGATTGATTTATCTGATAGTACCGCTCGACAATCCCTATCAGCCGGGTCAGGACCTCTCGACCTTCCGAACTTGCTTCCAGACCGACAATCTGTAAGCCAAGAGAGGCGTTTTGGTCGTCTGCGGTGGGCAAAACGTTTCTAATCTGGGCACTCAGCACTAACGGTGTTTCATAAGGCAGGGGCGTGAATCTCATGCTGATAAACTGTCCTTTTTTGAAGTTGGCTTTTCCGGCATCGTTCTGGTTCGATACTATAACCTGAGCGCCGCCGGCGGAAATGTCCATCAGCCTGCCCTGGCAACAATTGTGCATCTCGTTTGCTGTATCATGTTTCGGCTCTGTTCCTCCGCGTTTGCCGCTGCGATGCCAGAGCAAAGCTTTTACATTCAGCGATTCAGGTACGCTAACACGGAAGTAGCTCCTCCGCTGGATTACTTCGATCTTATCCGGAAAAGCAAGTACGATTATTCCGCCGCGCTCCCGGCGTGTTTCAGGATCGGTTGACGGCTCGAGCGCTTTGACCGTTGTATCAAAAACAAACTTGCCATATCCATGTTTGAATGAAATGCCGACCGGTTGATCCACACGTATATTTATAGGACGCTGTCTCCTGGAGATGGTACTTTCAACGTGAAGTCTGTCTCCGGCAAGATTTGTCAGCAGGACCTTTGCGACGTGCCATTTGTCCCTGGACAGATAGGACATAATGGCAGGCACTTTCATATCGATCGCTATTTGCAGAATTTTCTCTGGATCAACTCCGCGTGGCGTCATTACTTCATTCATTTCAACCTCCTTCTCATTAGGCCTGTAAAAGCCCTTTCTCAGGATCCTGAGAACCGTAGGGGCAATCCCATGTGGTTGCCCAGGGCAGGCACGCGGGCCTGCCCCTACGTATCGCCCGAAAGATACGCCATTCTCAGGGAACTCTATTAAAATATAGAAATAAATCCGCCGGCAACAAAATGCATTCTGAATTAAATTCGTCGGTTTTATGCGACCGAGCCGGTAGATATCGCAAGGTAAGCTTGCAAAACACGCATCGAATCATTACTATGGCCGCGATTATGAATGATACTCAAGGAACAAACAAGCCAGGGTACGATAAGATAGCCCTCCTGGGCCTTTTTATTGCAGCGTTGCTAATGGCCCACCTCATCGTTGTCTTCAAGTCCAGAATTTCATTTTCGGACCCGATCCGGTTATCTCAAACGGGTTTATCGGTATCGATGCCGAGCGGGCAGAGCTGGCAAAGCGACATACAATGGCAGTACCAGGAGAATATGTTCTCCTTGAGCAGCCTTTTCCCCCGCGGCTCCGACAGACCGACCACCTGGGCTAACTGCCGATATCTGTTGAGTGCCGAGATGGCAACGCCGCAGATGCGGTTCGAGCAAAAGGCATCTGAAATCAATGCTGTGGTTGCCGAAACAAACCAGACGCAGACCGATACGCTCACGATTGACTGGGCTCGCATAGATAAGCCCGAAGTACATTTCAGCATGTTTTTCGGCACCGCGAGATTACCTGATAACCGGCAGCTCGATATCGAAGTGAACCAGATTGCCGGTGACGGCGAGCTGGCCGAGCGGGTATTTAAACACATCATAGAGAGTCTGAAATTCGAAGATAACCAGCTTCTAAAGACCGGCGCCGAAATCGTTGCAGAAATCAAAAGCAGAGAGTATTGTGAGGGAATTCCCGGAATACACCGAACATATTCTGCGCAATAATCGGATGCCGAGATAAACATATTTTTTAAAGGAGTCATTATGCAATCAAAACGACAAACTCAAAATTCACTGGTATTGGCTTTTTGCCTTTTGGCTTGTTGCCTGATCATATCCGGGTGCGTGACTGATCCGGCAAGCCGGGCCAGCCAAAAGCGTCTTGATACCGAAGACTGGTCCGGCTTGAACCTCTGGTATCAGCAACCGGCACAGGAATGGGCCGAGTCTCTGCCGGTCGGAAACGGACGACTCGGAGCAATGATCTTCGGCGGCACGGCCAGCGAGAGGCTCCAGTTCAACGAAGACACCCTGTGGACCGGAGAGCCGCACGAGTATCAGCACGGCGGCGCCGTTGCGTACCTGCCGATCGTCCGCAAGCTGCTGTTCGAAGGCAAACAGCGCGAGGCCGAAGATCTGGCGATGCAGCAAATGATGAGCGTACCGGTAAGGCAGGAAAAATATCAGCCGTTTGGCGACCTGCGCCTGAGCTTCCCGGGCCACGGCCAACCGGCCGACTACCGCCGGGAGCTGGACATCGACTCGTCACTGGCAACAGTCCGCTACCGCGTAGGCGATACCGAGTTCGTCCGCGAGGTCTTCTGCAGTTTTCCGGACCAGGTGATTGTCGTACGCCTGACCTGCGACAAACCGGGACAATTGACGTTCAGCGCGAAACTCGACAGCCCCCATCCGGATACTCAGACATTGGTGGTCGATAAAACCCTTGCGCTTCACGGCCGGCTCCAGGGTTATGCAAACGCTCGAACCAAAGAAACAAGGCCCAGCGTCCTGAAGTTCGAAGCCCGGCTGGGCTGGCGCGCCTCAGGCGGCGAAGTAGAACTCACGGATGATGCCCTGGAGGTCAAGGGCGCCGATTCGGTGACGCTGGTTCTGGCCGCTGCGACGAGCTATAAAAACTTCAAGGATGTCACCGCCGACCCGGCAGATATATGCCGCCGGACAATCAAGGCTGTTGCCGGCAGGAATTATGAAGCGTTGCGCGAGGCGCATATAGCAGACCATCGCCGATTGTTCCGCAGGGCCGCATTCGAGCTGGGCACAACCGAAGCGGCCGGGCAGCCGACCGACAAGCGCATCGAAAACTTTGCAAAACAAAATGACCCGCAACTGCTGGAGCTTTATTTTCAGTATGGTCGCTACCTGCTGATCGCAAGCTCGCGCCCTGGCTCGCAGCCCGCCAACCTGCAGGGCATATGGAACGACAAGCTCGACCCGCCCTGGGACAGCAAGTGGACGACCAACATCAACACGGAGATGAACTACTGGCCCGTCGAGGTCACTAACCTGTCGGAATGTCACGAGCCGCTCTTCGATATGCTCGACGATGTTGCCGAGTCCGGCCGCAAGACCGCCATGGCCCA
>JBARRE010000664.1:0-7772 GCA_049644065.1 Sedimentisphaerales bacterium
TAATATTAACTGGGACCTGTGGATCGGCCCATCGTCTTTTCATCCGTACAATCCGGAATACCTTAAGGGCGGCTGCCTGGGCTGGAACCTTTACTGGGATTTCGGCAGCGGACAGATCGGCGATATGGGCAGCCACATGATCGATATGGCGTACTGGGGACTGGATTTGAAGCTGCCGACGACTTGCAAAGCTGACGGTACGGAGAGAAATCCGGACACGTGCCCCCAATGGCTCACAGCCGAATGGGACCACCCGGCCAACGACTGGCGGCCGGCCATCAAGCTGTATTGGTATGACGGCGGCAAGAAACCCGGCATGCCCTCGGAGGCTTTCGACCGAGAGAAGCTGTTCAAAGGCGTGCTCTTCAAAGGTGACAAAGGCTGGCTGCTGGCCGACTACAGCCTTCGGATACTGATGCCCAGACAAAACCAAGGTGACATGACTCACTACAAGTCTCCGAAGCCCGATGAACTGATTCCGGCGTCGCTCGGTCATCATAAGGAATGGATCGTCGCCTGCAAAACGGGCAAACCGACAACGTGCAACTTCGATTACTCGGGCGCTCTGATAGAGAACAACATGCTGGCGATGGCAGCCTACCGCGTGGGCAAGAACCTCCAATATGATGCTAAAAACCTCAAGGCAACCAATTGCCCCGAAGCCGATAAGTATATTCGCAAAACATACCGTAAAGGCTGGGTTCTGAACGGATAAAAAGATAAGGCCCAAAAACAAAGAACTCATGCGTGGAAAGTTAAGTTTTCGGTCTGTCGTTGTTTATATAGTAAGCATGGCAATCCCGGTCGGCGGTGTCATCGCCGCGGGCGGTACCGACTCCAACCAGTTGGATCCTCGGGGCAAAGTTCATATCCCGATAGGCATAGCCAACAGTCTGGACACTCTCAAAACCTTCGTCGAAGCCGAGGGCAATTTTTCGCCGGGCGTGGGAAGCTACGGCGTGTATTTCTGGATTTTCGACAAGGCAGCAGGGCGGTTGGTCGCCCCGACTATGGACGGCGTAAAATGCGAGCACGGCCTTGCCGAAGGACGATATCTCATCCCATGGTCAAAATGGTCCGATGGCGATATCACAGTTAAAACTGAAATCTGTCAGGTTAAGCAGAGATATTCAGAGGAAGACATTTTCATTGTCGGCGCCCGCGTGGCACTTAATAACACCAGTAATGAAACAAAAGATGTTGGCCTTTATGTGGCTCTGCGTCCGATTGGGCCAGCCGGTTTCAATGTAAAAGAACTCGAAATCTGCAAAGATTCTGACGCATTGCTCGTGGAAGGTCATGCAGCAATTGTAGCAACGGAAAAACCCTCAAAGGCCGGCGTCTTATCAACTGATTCGATTGGTGAGCTTGCTCTCGTTGGCCGGATGGCCGATCAGAAACAGGCGAATTCGCAGGATGGCGACTGCTCCGGGGCTCTGTACTATAACCTGAGACTTTCGCCGGGGAGCAATAAAACGCTTGGTTTTGTCTGTCCGGTCCTGCCCGGTCGCCGGGCGGTGGGGCACCAATGGGATGGCGTGAGCGAATGGGCGCAATTCGACTTAGCCCAACTAAATCCATCCTCCGGCGGGGCGTTACAGCCCGATCCCGGATTGGAGCATTATCGAGAAATCAGCGTTCCGTCATTGTTTGCTGAGGCGACAGAGTACTGGAAGAAATTAACCGAAAAAATAGACCTCGACCTGCCGGATGCACGCTGGGAGGGTGCGTTTGCCGCGATTATCGCTCATGCTGCTATGGAGATGAACGAAGGAGCGCCGGATGTTGCCGTCGTGAACTATAATGTCTTTAACCGTGATGGCGTTTATGTGGCGAATATTTTTCAGAAGTCCGGCAATATAAATCTCGCCGTTGAGGCCATCGATTACTTCACCAAACACCCTTTTAACGGCCGGTCGTATCCGGAATCGGATAATCCGGGCCAGATTCTCTGGGCCATGGGCCAGCAGTGGCAATTTAATCAGGACAAAGAATGGGCTCGGCGTATCTATCCATCGGCGAGGAAAATCGCAGAGATGATCGAGTATTACCGAACAACAAGCGGGCCGCACTGGGTGCAAATGGACAGCCTGGATTTTGGACCGGCGCTGCCCGAGGAAAAACGCAGAGAATTGAAGCCGGGCCGGTGCGACGGCAATCATCCCGAATATACCGAAACATTTGACATCGCCGGTCTGTACAGTGCGGCAATTCTTGCTGAGGCGATCGGCGAATCAGCCGAGGCGGCCAGGTGGAGAACTCTCGCTGAGCGTCTGCTTGAGATGTATGATGAGAAGTTCGGAGATAATCTTGGAAATGAATACGGCAGCTATTCGGTTCTATGGCCATGCCGGCTTTATCCGCCGGATAGCGGTAGAGCACACGAGCAGTTCAGAGAAATCTCCAGGCAGGAGCCGGGCGGTTGGCGATATTTTGCGCTTGCCAAAGCCCATCAGGGATTATTGGCCGGCAATCGACAAGCCGGTTACGGCACACTGCGGCGTCACCTCGAACACGAACAGATGAGGGGATGGTACGCCTTCGATGAGGGCGGAAAAAGCGGCTCTGGCGGCTGGGGCCGGGTGCGCACCACGTGGAACGGCAACGTCGCTATGCCGCATGGCTGGGCAATCGCCGAACTCTGGCTGCTAATGCGGGACTGCCTGGCGTTCGAAAACGGCCAGCATCTGGTCCTGCTTTCGGGCGTCTCGCCGGCATGGTTTACTCATGAGAACGGCATCAGGATTGAGGGCCTGCCAACGTATTTCGGAAAGCTGAATCTGCTGTGGAAGCCAACGCAGGGCGGAGCAATATTAAGTCTGGGCGGGACCACAAAACCTCCGAAAGGTTTCCTGCTGCGATTGCCAAAATCACTCGGAGCAAAAGTGACCGTAAACAGCCAGATGATTTCGACCTTGGTGGATGGTGAATTCATCCTGCCACCAGAAACGGTCGAGGCGCGAGTTACGTACAGTCAATAAACTCATATTTGGATTCAGTGGTTGAGTTTTGTAGTAGTTTCTGCTATGATACGTCATGTTAAATTGATTATATGAGGAGTCGAATTATGTCAGAGAGGATTGATCGGCGTAAGTTCCTAAACACCGGAATGCTCACAGGCGCCGCTGCCGTTGGTTTGACCGGCATCCAGGGTAAGATTACACCTGCGGCGGAAAAGAGAAGTGATGTAAACAAAGAAAGACAAAAGGACCAAGCAGATACCAAAACACCCATGGGCAAAATTGGCAACCTTAAGATCAGTAGATTAATCTCCGGCGGAAATCTAATTAGCGGCTGGTCACATGCCAGAGATTTGATCTATGTCCACCATCTGATGAGGCACTACAACACGGACGAGAAGGTAATGGAGACTTTAGAACTGCTTGAAGAGCAGGGCGTGAACACGATTATTGCAGACCCGAGTGAAAGGCCATACAGAATCTTTCCGAAATACTGGAATGAAAGGGGCGGCAAGATTCAATGGATAGCTGAAGGCCACCCGGATGTAAAAGACCTCAAGACCGACATAAAGAAATCTTTGGATTATGGAGCTTCGGCCATCTACATCCAGGGCGTGATTGGAGACAAGTGGCTGCGAAGCGGCCATCTCGACCTGCTTGGCGACTGCGTCGACATCATCAAATCAAACGGCGTCCCCGGAGGTATCGGTGCTCATATGTTGGATGTCATCGTCGAGTCCGAGCAACGCAAGTATAACGCCGATTTCTATGTTAAGACATTGCACTCGAGAAACTATTGGTCTGCGAGAAGACCCGGCCAGAATCTGGACGTTGTTGATAACGGTGCCGACAACTACTGGTCCATGACACCCGAGAAGACGATAGAGTTTATGAGGAAGGTCGATAAACCATGGATTGCATTTAAGGTATTGGCAGCAGGCGCCATCCATCCGAGAGATGGTTTCAAGTACGCATTCGAAAACGGCGCCGATTTTCTTTGCGTGGGGATGTTTGATTTTCAGGTGATCGAAGATTCTATCATTGCAGCAGATACATTAAAAGCCATTGGAAACCGGCAGCGCCCCTGGAGAGCGTGAAATTTTTTGTGCCAGAATCGAAGGAGAACATATCATGCCAAAAACTGAAAAGGTAACGAGGCGTCAATTTATTAAAGGTTCGATTGGAGCAGCTACGGCTTTTACAATCGTACCGAGACACGTGCTGGGAGGCCCGAACCATACGCCGCCCAGCGAAACTTTCGGCGGGGCGCTGATCGGCTGCGGCGGCCGGGGCAACGGCACATTCAACGCAATGGGACTGGAGGCAAAAAAACTCGCTATATGTGACGTGAAATTTGTCGGCAGGGAAGACAACAAGACCATATACAGGGACTTTCGCCGCGTGCTGGAGCGTAAGGACATCGACGTTGTTGCGATCGCGACACCGCCTCACTGGCACGCCCTGATCTCCATAGCAGCGATGGAAGCCGGCAAGGATGTCCTCTGCGAAAAACCGATGACACGGTTCATCGCCGAGGGCCGTGCCGTGGCCGAGGCCGAGAAACGCTACAATCGCATCTTTCAGGTGGGGACATTCGCAAGATTCGACCGCAGCAGGAATCCGAACAACATCCTGATTCACAAGATTATGGCGAGTGGCCTTTTGAAGAAAAACTGCAAGGGCGTTCATATCAAGAGCGGCGGCCTGAAGGTAAAGGAGTGGAGCGGGATGGTCAATGCCAAACCACAGCCGATACCGAAGAGTCTCGACTGGGATTTCTATTGCGGCCCGTCACCGCTGCGGCCTTATCATCCACACCGCTTCGGGGGCACGCACCGGGGCTATTGGGATTACGAAGGAGGTGGCCTGACCGATATGGGACAGCATCATTACGACCCGGTTCAGTGGGTCTATGCCAAGGACGACACCAGCCCGGTCGAGATCGAGGCTTACGCGCCGCCGGCGCATCAAGAGGCCTGCGGTATGTGGGGCTGGGTCGAGTTGAAATACGCCGATGGGATGACGTTCGTTTTTGACAGCCGGGAATGGGGCGAGCCGTACAACCGGAAGCAGGCTCGTGAAGTTCTCCTGAGCGATTTGAGCGAAGAAGACCAGAAGAAGATTAAGGAGATGCCGGATCCTGAGCCGCTTGTCAGCTTTGCCGAAGCGGTAAAAACTCGAAAACGTGCAGGCGGCAATGCCGATGCGGCTAATCGAAGCGCGACACTGATGCATCTGGCAAATATCGCCATCCGTACCGGGCGAAAATTTCGCTACGATCCTGTTAAAGAACAAATCATCGGCGATGAAGAAGCAAACCGCCTTGTCAATCCGCCGATGCGGGCGCCCTGGCATCTATAAAAATCTCTCGACAGACTTAGTCTGTAGAAAGGACAATGATTATGGCAAAACAATCTTCCGCTCTTGCAGAACTTATCAATACGCTCCCTGATCCGGATGAACGGGGCCTGCTCAGCAATATCGACAAGGAAACAGTTGATAGCGTTGTCTCTCAGATATACGAAGGCGGCCGAAAAAGTCTCCTCGCCCTGATCGGCATGCTTGTCGAACCCGGCCGGGGAGATGACGTCAAACCGCGGTACGCACTTCATTGCTTAGCCGTGCATATGTGCAAACCGGACGAAGAAAAATCCCGGCGAGTATTTACAAGAACACTGGCCATGCAGCTTGGCGGCGACAAGCCCAAAGCCGTTCAGAAGTACCTGATCCGGCAGTTGCAGGTGGTCGGCGGCAAAGAAGTCGTTCCCGCACTCGGCATAATGCTGGAGGATGAGGAGCTTTATGAGCCCGCCGCCCAGGCGCTTGTTGCTATTGGTAACGGTGCCGCCGAGCAGTTGCGAAACGCCTTGCCAAAAGTCGATGGCAAAATGAAGCTGATGATTATTCAAAATCTCGGCGTAGTCCGGGATGCCGAGTCAGCCGGTGCATTAAAGAAGGCCCTCGGCGACGATGACCGTGAGATTCGCCTGGCGGCAGGCTGGGCACTGGCGAATATAGGTGACGCCGGCTCCGTGGATTTGCTGCTCAAGGCGGCGAATGCTGGAGGGACATACGAGCGAGTCACAGCCACCAAGGCCTGCCTGCTGCTTGCGGAGCGGCTTCTTGAGGCCGGTAAAAAAGAACCGGCCGAGAAGATATACATGCATTTGCGCGATACACGCAGCGGGCCGGATGAATCGTACATTCGTGCCGCGGCCGAAAAGGGCCTGACCTCAGCAAACAAAAGGTAAACACGAATAAATAATCAGAGGTGGTTCGCGAACCGCCGCCACTTTGAGAAGTGAAACAGGAGCACCTCTTATGAGCTATATTTCTTTTACACGCCGCAGATTCCTGAAAGCTGTGGGACTTGGATCCGCATTGTTGGCGTCAGGGCAGCTTCCGGCATTTGGAGCGAATAAGCAGAAAAAGCGGCCTAATATTCTTTTGATCACAGCCGACGATATGAACTGGGACGCGCCGGGCTGCTTCGGCGGGCGGACGCCGGAGATTACTCCCAACATCGACCGCCTGGCTTCCGAAGGGGTGCGTTTTGAGTACGCCCACATAACGATAGCGGTCTGCCAGCCGTCCCGTTCAGTTCTTATGACAGGGCGATACCCACATCGCAACGGCGCCGAAGGCTTTCAGCCTATCAATACAAGTGTTCCGACACTGCAGGAGCAGCTTAATAAAGCAGGATATATACAGGGCATACTCGGCAAGGTGAAACATCTGGCGCCGCCCGAGAAGTACAAGTGGGATATGGTCGAAGACTACCAGGATCTGGGCTGTGGTCGCAACCCTCAACTCTACTATAAATTCGCCAAAGATTTCTTCCGGCAGGCCGCCGGGCAAGAGCAGCCGTTTTTCCTCATGGCCAATTCGCACGATCCGCATCGACCCTTCCACGGAAGCGCACAAGAGCAGAAGAAATTCGCCAAAGTGCTCAAAGATATCCCCGCTCCATCGCGTGTGTACAAGGGCGAGGAGATCGAGGTGCCCGGCTTTCTGCCGGAACTACCCGACGTGCGGAAGGAAATCGCTCAGTATTACAGTTCCGTCCGGCGGTGCGACGACACCATCGGTGCGGTTATGCGGGCACTTCGCGAATCCGGTCAGGCCGGGAATACCCTCGTCATGTTCCTCTCGGATAACGGCATGGCACTTCCGTTTTCCAAAACCAACTGCTATTTGCACAGCACACGAACGCCCTGGATTGCCGCCTGGCCCGGCAGGATAAAACCCGGTACCGTGGACAAGCAGCACTTTATTTCCGGCATAGATTTCATGCCGACCGCACTTGATGCAGCCAGTGCAGACGCGCCCGGCAGTATGGATGGTTCTTCGTTCCTGCCGGTCCTGCTTGGAAAACAGCAGCCCGAGCGAGATAAGGTCTTCACTCAGTTCCACCAGACTTCGGGGCGCAATCGCTACCCGATGAGATGCGTGCAGGGTCACCGGTTCGGCTATATTTTCAATCCGTGGTCGGACGGCCGGCGGATTTTCAAAAACGAATCGCAATCTGGCCTAACATTCAACGCGATGAAGGTCGCCGCTAAAAAGGACGATTCCGTTGAGGCTCGTGTTACACTATTCCAGTACCGGGTCGTTGAAGAGTTCTACGATTTCAAAAATGATCCCGATGGACTGCATAATCTGATTGACGATCCGAGCTATAAAGAAGAAATCAATAAGTTGCGAAAAGATATGCTCGGTTGGATGAAGAAAACCGGCGATCCGGCGCTCAATTCCTTTGAGAATCGCACTTCGCCGGAAGCGCTGAAGAATTTCATGGCAGAGCAGGATGCG
>JBARRE010000665.1:0-7122 GCA_049644065.1 Sedimentisphaerales bacterium
CTTGACCATAAGGATTCCTTTCCAATCTGAGAGTTCCAGCTTGTTATCTACTCTCTTGATCGGGAGGAATCCTCAATCTCCATTAGATCAGTACACTCCAATTGTTACCCAGGATTGAACCAGGCCATATTTCCGGATACTAAACAATGGTTTAGAGTTGGTGAAAAGACAAAGAGCTATGTTTCAATCTGGTGCGAAAAGTATCTTAATATCTCGTTAGAAGATATTGAAGAGTCAGATATGATATCTGACTTTCATGTGAAAGAGCAATACGATATTGCAAAAAATGATTTTGTTGAAGATGATCATAAAAGTGCTCTGGAGCATATTGCAATAGCTTTGTATTTACTATTTCAAAGTAATCGTGCCCTGAGCAATTTACGTGTCGGCACACCTCACGCTGAAGATGCTTTGAAATTATCTACTTTTGGGATTCATGCAAATGAGTTTCTTGCTCTTCAAGAATTCTTACCACTTGCTCATCCTGATACTGATGGTCAAATAACTACAAAATGGAAGCAAGATGAATTCGGTCATGCCGCTAACTGGAGAGGTGAAGCTTCAGAATTTTGCTTGAAAACATTCGTGAGTGTAGCTCTGCGTATTCAAGATGCTCAATGGATCCCTGGCGCGATTGAATTTGACTTCGTATATGAGCATAAAATTACTGCTTTGGAAGATAATGTTGAAATAGTCGAAGTGAGATCAAACCAGCTTCTTGAGCCAAAGTATAAACCCGTTGTCCGAACACTGAAAAAAGGAGAATCAATTCGAGGGAAGGTAAGTAGAAAGGACAATCCCTTAATGGCTTTCTTATATGGCAAAGGCAAAGAGTATAAGCCTGTTTTACACTTTGTAAGATATCAAGAACCAATGATTATTGGAGATATAGAAGAAGACAAAATCAGTATAACTTGTGTTCCAAAAGATGATGAACTTGTTCGTGAATACTTCCCTGATCTACCTGAAATGGAATATTACTAATTAATGCCAAATTAGTCAAGTTCGGTTTACGTTGCATGAACAACTACCTGCTAAGTTATCGAGAAATAGACGTCTGATTTAAAGGATGAGAAAACGAAATAATTAAAAAATCAGCAAAAATGTAGGTAGCTCGGGACAGTCATAATGTTCTGAAATATATACATTTCAGAGTTCTATGATGCCACTTTATAAGTATGTAACTTTTGATCGAATTGATATTTTGAAAGATGAGCACATTCGTTTTACCCAGCCTTCAGCATTCAATGATCCTTTTGAACTGTTTCCATTTTTTCAATCTATTGCACCACACAAAAACGTTGAAGAAATGATAAAGAATCGGGTATGGGACGAAGAAGAAGTAAATAAAATGTTGGAAGAATCATGGAATAATGAACAAAGAAAATATCCCGGTTTCAACATCCCATTTTCTATCGTTAAATATCTAATGAGAAGTTACTTTGAGCAGGCAAAACCTTCGGTTAATGAAATGATTAGAAACTATATGGGAATGAAAGGCACGCTATTTCGTAAGATGGCAATAGATACAGTCCTCGGAGCGCTCAATAAATCTATAGGGATACTCTGTTTATCAGAAACACCTGATAACATTCTTATGTGGTCCCACTATTCTGCAAATCACACCGGATTAGTATTTGAGTTTGATGATGCACACGGTTTTTTCGAACAGAGACACAGTGAGAACGAGTTATATGGCCACATTAGAAAAGTTCGATATTCAAAAGATAGACCCAAGTTTACAGTATTCAATCCAAGTTTGGGAGATGAAGAAAATAGAAGAATTTGGATAAATGATTTCTTTTGGGTGAAAAGTTCCGATTGGGAGTACGAGAAAGAATGGAGAATGATTCACACTTTTCGAGATTGGAATGGACTTATTAAAGATGATATAGTACCGCCTATTTATCTTTGCCCAATTCCAACAGATTGTATCACATCTATCATAATTGGCTTTAGAGCTGAAATAGAAGATATTAATACATTGAAGGATTTGCTAAAATCTGACTCTACATTTTCGCATATTATTTTGAAAAAAGCCCTAATTGATGAAAAACAATACAAGTTGAACATCATTGAAATTGAAATTTAGTATTTCACTTCACCTGACAACCAGCGCAAATTAATGGCATCCTGTATGCTCTGTAAAAAAGCCCTAATAAATTGTCTGTCTTAGCTTGCAAGCTTTTTTCGGCTGTTATGTACAGCGGCAAACGCTTCGAGAAAGTATTTGACATTTGAACCCGATTGTGCAATCATAACCACAGTTCAACTGTAAATTTGAGTTTAAGAGCGGCTTGCCGGTTTAAGGTAGGCTCGTTTTCGAATATGACAGCCAAAACCAGTTCGAATCACGTTTCATTAACGGCATTCACCTCATGACGCCTTACGGCGGCGGCAGACAAGTCCCTTTGCGTTGCGACAAGCCGCCCATCGGCGCTTTTACCTCCCCCGCCGACACGCCCATATCGGATGACATGTATTTGTTAAGATAAGAAAAGCTTGCTATCAAACCTCCCGGCGGTATAATGCTCGTAGTCCTTTTGACTAATCAAAAGGACTACGAGCTTGGTAGAGTCTTTAGATGGTGGGTATGCGAGGTATAGGTATTAGGTATGGGTTTTAGGTATAATTAATAGGCATAGGTATTTGAGCATTGAGGGAGACGAGCTATGGTCTTGAAGGCTAAACAATGGGACTATCTTAGTAAATGCTGGCATTTGACGCCGCGAGAGGTTCAAGTCGCGAAACTGGTATGCCAGGGCCTCGATAACGAGCAGATCGGGCGCAAGCTGCACATTGCATATAATACCGTCCGCGCCCATCTGGGCAACATGTTTCGTAAGGTCGGCGTCAGGGGCAAAGCGGCCTTGATTCTCGAATTTGTCGCTGTCCTGCAAAGAGCCAAAATTTAGACCGCTGATAATCAGCAAGCAGACCGCCCCGCCGCCACAGTACTCAACGCAGTCTTTCGGCATTCCGACAATCACCCTGACACTTTTTTGCTTGACATGCTCGTAGTCCTTTTGATTAGTCAAAAGGACTACGAGCTTTGCGGCAATCGGGAGGATTGGAAAGGAGTATTGGGGCCAGCTAGGCTATGAGAATAGACCATGTAAAGTCTCCAGCAAGATGTCTCGGCTGCGCTCGACATGACAAAAGGAATTAAGGTCATCTGTTACGTTCTTTAGAAAAGCTTTAATAAATTGCATATTTCAATCTTGGGTGCTGTTTTCGGCTGTTTTGTACCGCGGCAATCGATTCGAGAAAGTATTTGACATTTGGCCTCGATTGTGTAATCATATCTGGATTCTGAATTTGATATTGAGTTTAAGAGCGGCTTGCCGGTTAAAGGCAGGTTCGTTTTAGAATATGACAGCCAAAACCAGTCCGAATCGAGAAGGAGAAGAACTAAAAAAAGCATTTACATAACCGAATTTTAGGGCTGTGAGTATCCACTTGCAACCCTTTTTCTTTACACAAGCAAGCCCACAGAACCTCTACAACCGCCTGTACGGTAGGTCTGAGAAATGATCTGCCTTTCCGCCGTGCTTGGCAATATGATTACCTGGTACGTCTGGCTCTTTGAGATCTTTGCTTATAAGTAACCCCAAGAGCCGATACCGCTAATACAGTTAAGGCGATTCCAACGCTCCACATAAACCAGGAAGGTACAGTAGAATCAGTGTTAAGCTCCTTTACGGCTGCCCATCGATCTAATGGTGTCAGTGCCAAAACAATAGCGCTCAAACATGTTGTGATGATGTATTCTATTGTCATCTTAAATCCTTAAACGAGGAGTTCTTTTCCTCTGAGGGACTTATTGAGGTTGGCATTACAGCCGGTTCCAAAAAGAGCTGTTGGAAGCACCTCGTAAAGTATACTACCGAAAACGTCAAATGCAAAAAAAATTAGAGGTTCCTGAATTTAGGGTAGGAAAAGCCTATAATCCGTCCCACACAACACCCTCAGAATCTATATTCTGCTCTGTGAGTAGCTATCTGAGCAACACAAAAACAACAGAGGGAAATTAGTACGCTCTGTAGAAAAGCTCTAATAAATTGCCCGTATTGAACTTGCTCGCTGTTTTCGGCTGTTTTTATAACGGCAATCGATTCGAGAAAGTATTTGACATTTGGCCTCGATTGTGTAATCATACCTGAAGTCCAGTTTTGAACCGGAATGGCCCACGTATTCTCCTCAGAAAAGAAAAATACGCCCGCCGGACTCTTGACCTCGGATTCATTCTTGACCTTTGCTATATTAGTCAGGGATTTTCCATATACACTTCACTGAAACTCTCCTGCAAGCTTCAGATCCAGCAATACCGTAATCTCATCTCAATTTCAGTTGAATTAGATCATGTAGGGGGCACGCATAGCGCGGGACCGCATCCGGTTGGCTTGGGGATCGCCGACAAACTCAGCCTGGCGCAGATCGAACTTCAGGTTCCGCTTCAATCGCTCGCAGATGTCTGCAGCCAGGCAGATGTTCATGGACCGATACATGACTTCAGGATTCGCCACCGTGAGTTGGCGTGACCGGATACAGTCGAAGAAATCCCGCACGTGGTTCATCGGCCGTTGTGTCCGGCCCGTGTATTCGGCCAGCACTTTCTTGTATTCGTGCAACAGCGACGGCGATGAGACATCGGGGCTCCCATAACCGTCGGCGGCCGCGACCCATCCTTCGGGACCATCGAACCGCTCACCACAAGCACCATGCCAGTACTCGCACGGTTCCCATACCGAGCCGCTGACTCGGAACAGAACCAGCTTCACCCCGTTGGACAAGCGTGTCACCATCGTCTTATCCGGACCCTCATACTCGAACTCGATGGAGACAACGTCCGACATGTCGAGTCCGGCCAGGGCCTGGGCAACCGAGTGCGCCCCCCACATCGCGACATCGGTCGCAAAATCATAAAAGTGATACCACCCCCCTCCATTCACATAACCGCCGTTGTAAGGGCGCCAGGGACATGGACCGAGCCAGATATCCCAGTCCAGTTCATCCTTGGGTGGTTCCGGTTCCGCTGGCAACCAGTCGTGGCGCAACCCATCGCGCCAACGAATGTCGGCGTAAGCGGTATGAATCTGGCCCAACCGGCCGGATCGGGCCATTTCTATGGCAAACACGTGATTCCCCTCGCTGAGCCGCTGGGCGCCGGTTTGATAGACCCGGCCATACCGGCGCGCGGTCTCCACGACCATCTGCCCCTGCGCCATCGTGAGGCAGGCCGGCTTCTCACAATAGACATCCTTGCCAGCCCGCATGGCCATGATCGAAGCCAGCGCGTGCCAGCGGTCGCCGGTGGCAATCAACACGGCATCCACATCCGTCCGCTCGGCCAGGAACTGTCGCATATCGCCATACGCGGCACAATCTTTATTGCCATATTTACTGTCCACCATTTTCTTGCCCGCTTGACGCCGGCTTTTCAGGACATCACAGACGGCGACCCACTGCACATCCGGCTCGTTCAACATCCAACCCAAATCGTGAGAACCGCGGCCGCCGATTCCAATTCCGCTCATCACGATGCGTTCGCTGGGCGTAACAGTTCCGCCACGCCCCAGCGCCGAGGCCGGAACATAATACGGCAGCGCAACCGCACTTGCCGCCATCACCCCTCGTGTCAGAAACCGACGCCGCGTGAGTGTCGTACTATTGTCAATGCTCATAGGATTTTTCTCTTTCTATTCAATCTTATGGTTTTCAGTTGGTCTGCCCCCTTTTTATGTACCAGTTGTTATGAGTTCAGATTTCCCATTTAACTCCATAAACGATGTCTCTGCACGCTTTCACACTTTTCCTGAGACACTGTTATACAATTCAAGGCCCATGATACGAAACTTTCATCTCAATTTCAAAATAATTCCAGCAGGTTCAGCATGCCGTGCCGGAAAAACCGCCAAAAAGTCGATCACATACATCCAAAACCCGCTTTTTCCCACCATTTTGGCAGACCGCCGGCACGAACGATAAAGGCAGCACACTCTGGACCGAAGCAATACACGAGAACTACCTGCCGGCGATAACTTTCCGGGCGACATGGCCCGTTCACGCCGGCATCTGGCTGCGCGGCGCCGAGTCCAAAAGCGGCCCGCGCATCGAGATATTCGATTCCAGGCCCGCCTTTACCGGCAGCGTCCTGATACCCGAAAAAGGACTGGCCCTGACCAACATCCGCGAGGACCTCGTGGACCGCGAAAGCTGGAACACCATCTCGGCCAGGGTCGAGGATGACAAGGTCCAGGTCTGGCTGAACGGCGAGGAAATCGGGTCCGTCCGCGGAATCGTGCCGGCGAAAGGTAAGATCGGGCTATACATCGAAAAGCACCCCGCCTCCAAATCCGGCCAGTTCAGTGTTCGCGAAGTGCAGATACAGAAATTGGCCGAACCTGAAGAGAAATAATCCGCGCTTCGCCGGAAACGGATCGATCCGGCAGCAACCTCAGAATGCCGGAGAATCGGTGCATCATGGTGCACACGCCCTGCCACATACGTCATGAATCCGTATTTTTCTTGACCCGAAGCCTGCAAATCTGGTATAAAATAATAAGATGAAGCTTATGCCCGCATAGAGTTTGCACCGAATTAAGTGAACTGGGCATCGCGAATTTATCTATAAAGCGAATTCTATAATTTTTACAGGTAGGAGGTAACGACAGATCCTAAGAAATCATCTTCTGTAAACATAACAAATCATTTTTCGAATGGTACAGATTGTTATTGGTCGTATAAATTGCATATAAATTAAAGAACGGTTGTTATTCTACTATTTTGAAGGAGGACAATTATGTCTAAAAGGTTAGTTTTATTGGCGTGTATCGTTATGATACTGGGTATTGTCTCTGCCCCTGCCGGCGTATTTGCCGACATTATCATCATGGCTGATGAAAGTTGCAGGACCGATTTTCTCGAACCGGACACGAACAATCACAACAGCAGCAAGCTCTCCATCAGGAGTGACGAGAAAAGTGCTAAGTCCTGGATCAAATTCGACCTCGGCGAACTTGACGTCGGCAACCTCGAAACGGCAACCCTCACAGTCGCGCTGCATGAGCCTAAGGACGGCGACCGGCACTTCGACGTCTCCTACGTCAACGACGACTGCCT
>JBARRE010000666.1:0-14286 GCA_049644065.1 Sedimentisphaerales bacterium
AGAAAAAAGTTAAACTTTTTTTTACTCAATATCAATAAAGCACTTACGTTGAAAACACAACCTACAATTTTGTAGATTTTCGCATCAAACGCGCAGGTACGTTCAATAGTAGAGGGAAGATTAGATCCCTCCGCTCGGCTGAGCCTCAGTCGGGACGACCTGTGGTCGTTTTCGCATCAAACGCGCATGTCGGGCCAATTATAGAGGCGCTTATAAATGATTATTGATTATTGATTATTGATGAATGATGAATTGAAAGCTTGTGCCCGCGAAGGCGGGTATGGTAAATCCGTCGGTTTCTCCGGCGGGGCTGTTTGAAAAAACAAAGCCAATATTAGGGAAAGGTAAAAGTAAAAAGGGAAAAGGAAAAATGAGAGTAAATCCGGATTTTCTCCAGCAGGGGGCTACTTGAAAAAACAAAGCCAATTTGCCGGAGGGCGAAATTGGTGCAAAGTCTTATATGAAAGGGAATTATGGCAATATACCGGCCTGCGGGGCATAAAAAAACAAAGCCAATTCAAAGCCAATCCGTCAGGAAGGAATTGCCGGACAGGTTTTATGGAGGGCTTTGGCCGGAAATCTCCAAACGAGCTGAAATGCTAAAATATTCATTGTCAGGTCTCCATGTCAGGTTCTTGTAAACTTGAGCGGTCCCAGTTGACCAGCTCCTTTTCAGCGGCTTATTATAGCCGAAACAACTCTAACCGGCAGGAGGCATGGCTTACATAATTTCCGAAATTGGTATAAAATTGTCAATGAATAGTTGTATTTTCGCAAAAAATTGATATTTATTCGGACTCGATTTGAGCAAAATCAGCATCTGTGGAAACATTTTGGAGTCACGAATTTTCGAAGAATTCTGGCATATTACAACTCAAGAAGATGGGGCCGCTTGGCGAGCGAGACAAGCAAGTATAATAATCGCGATATCGTGGCAATTATTGGTATGCTGAGCCATATGGCGGACTGACCAGAAGGTATTTCCATGGGAATCAATATCCTCCAGAAAGAGCTTGCATGCTTTAGATTTAAAGGATAACATAAGTAACCGAATTGGAAACTGGTTAGATGTTGTCCTTTGAGCACTGTATGAATAAATGTACCCGACGAGCTCAGGAACGAGAAGCCTTGATTGGTTTGGCACTTATGAGCAGGATGTTTGAAATAGGCAGGTCAGTGTCCTATCTGGTTTGCGAAATCGGTTATCACAGAGGACGTTGTATTTCATGTTTGAATTATGTGCCGACGCCACGCAAGGCTGCTTTCGGGGCGACAACCCGCCGGATATGTTTAGAATAAGGGTCGATTTTATCATTCACTAAAAGTTAAGGAGCCAAGATCATGTCAAACATCACACGTCGTCAGTTTTTGAAACGCACCGCTGCCGTTGGAGCAGCATGCTCTATTGGTTTCCCAAGCCTCATTCGGGCCCAGGGACTCAACGAAAAACTCCAGGTGGGATTCATCGCAGCGGGCGGACAGGCTGGATCCCATACGGGCCAATCCCATGGGGCAGGCCTTCAGTGTATCGCCTTCGCCGAGGTCGACAAAACCCGGTGGAACGGCGTCCACGGCAAGAAAGGCTGGGAACAGGCCGCCGGGTATACGGATTGGCGGAAGGTCTTCGAAAAGCACGGGAAGGAACTTGATGTGGTTTTCGTGGCGACTCCGGATCACAGCCATTTTGCCCCGTCGATGACCGCCGTGTCCATGGGCATTCACTGCTACACCGAGAAACCGCTGACCTGGTCGGTTCGCGAGGCACAGCTACTGGCAGCCGCCTACGCCAAGAATCCCAAGGTGGTAACCCAGATGGGCAACCAGGGCCATGGCGGCAATGGATGGCGGCTTGCGTACGAATACGTCAAGGCCGGCGCGGTCGGTGAGATCAAGGAGTTTCACACCTGGACAAATCGCCCAATCTGGCCTCAGGGCGGAGACCGTCCAACCTACACCAGTCCGGTTCCCGAAACCCTCGACTGGGACGCGTGGATCGGCCCGGCGGCGATGCGGCCCTTCGCCGGTCCCAAAGAAAGTGGTAGAAGAGCACGCGGTCCCTACCATCCCTTCAACTGGCGGGGCGTGGTCGATTTCGGCTCCGGGGCACTGGGCGATATGGCCTGTCATACGACAGACGGTATCTACGCGATCATGAATCCAGGCTACGCGGCCACCGCCGAGCCGATCATCATGACCGGACCCGTCAAGGACCAGTATCCCGCCGGGATGGTGGTCAAGAGCACTTATCGCGCTAAAGATGGCCGGCCCGGGTTCACCACCTACTGGTACGAGGGCAAGGATAAAGACGGAAAGCCTTTCATGCCGGAGAACCCCGAGGGACTCAAGGTCGACGGGCGCAAGCTGCCGGGAACCGGTAATCTGGTCGTCGGCACCAAGGGGACAATGCTGGTCGCTGATGATTACTGGAACAGCCCGCAGTTGCTCCCCCTGGCGCGGCACAGGGAATTCGGCGACCCCGAGACCCTGCTCGAACGCTCTCCCGGACATCACGAAGAGTTCTTTATGGCCTGTAGGGGCGAGAAGCCGCGCCAGTTCAGTCAGTCCAACTTCAGCTACTCCGGTCCCATGACCGCAAACATTCAACTCGGCAACCTCTGCGCCCGTGCGGGAAAGAAGCTCGAGTTGAACGAAGCTGGGGAAATCATCAGCGACCCGAAGATCAACGACTTGGCCTGGCGCGAGCCACGCAAGGGTTGGGGACCGCTGGAGATGAAGGTCTAAGCGAATCGCAAAACATAGAGCTTTCTGCTGGTGCCGGTTTCAAGAAGATAGTATGACTTCTTGGAAACGGCACTATTTTTGGGGCTGTCTTCGGCGATTCCTGGCAATTTCGCCACGGGGTGACCGGCATCGGCTATTGCTTCCCGTGGGGCGATCTGTCTTGAGTAAGGTCGGGTTCCATCCACCTTACTCAAGACAGCCACAGTTAATGTGAAACACTCGTGACGTGCATGGCGTATTGCATAGATAGAAACTTGAGAACCATGGTTTCCAAGAAGAATTCTGACGTTTCGCAGCTATTGGGAAAGGTGTCTTTCGTGTGCGACTGATGGATTGGGAGGGCTGGCCCAAAAATGTCTCGTAGATCTGCGGTTTATGGTCTCCCAACAAACCGCATCCCGGCTGTCGCTGGTCGGGGGGGGACTCTTTTACTCCGTGCTTGCGGAGTAGTTCGATGATCTTGGTGTCGTCCTTTTTGTTAATATCGCCCTATGACTGCCGGATGTATCCCCTAAGCTTCAAAGGGTACTCCAATTGCGGCATATAGGGAAACGATCGGAACAACATAGAAATGAATCACCGCAGCTTAATTATGCCTTGACTTATCCAGATTCCTTTCTGTATGATATAAGGTGTTATTATATTGGAAACATCCCTGGATTTGTCTCTACTGTTGGCTCTCGAATTAATGACCGATTTGAGTTTCATAGATTGGTGCATATGTGCCGCCTATCTTGTCGTGGTCTTTGGTCTGGCCGTTAGAAGTGCCAGAGGCCAGCAGGATAACGAAGACTATTTCATTGGTGGCAGAAACATGAACTGGTTCGTGGTCGGAGTCTCGATGTTCGCTACCAGTTTCAGCTCCATATCCTTCCTGGGACTTCCTCAACGAGGTGCCTACCAGGATTTTAGTTTCTACCTGACCATTCTCTTCATCCCGTTTGTTATCACTCCCATTCTGTGGTGGATTTTTGTACCGATGTTCGTCCGGCTGAAGGTAAGCAGCGGATATGAATATCTGGGCCGACGGTTTGGTCTGCCCGCACAGAAAATCGGCTCAGGCCTCTATTGCGTGTACGCCATTGGCTGGATGGGCACAATGCTTTACGCGGTGGCCCTTACCCTGCAAACCGTGATGGGACTCAACGAAGTCCAGTATTTCTGGGCGCTCATCGGTATCGGGGCTTTCGCGACTATCTATACAGTCATGGGCGGATTGAAAGCGGTGATATGGACCGATGCCTTGCAGGCGGTCGTGATGGGCACAGCAATCGTGGCGGTCATGTTCCTGGCCGTAAGTCGCATCGACGGAGGCTGGTCGGCTTTTTGGGCGATTGCATCGGAACACAATAAATTTCAAATGTTCCACCTTAACGCCAACCTTCTGGCGCCGGAGAATTTCACAGGCAGAAATACTGTTTTCACGGCAGCGGCTTTTGGCCTGTTCATGTACCTGCCCGGCTACGCCGTCTCTCAGAACATGATTCAGCGTTATGTTTGCGCCGGCAGCCTTGCCGGAGGGCGAGGCGTAGTTATCCTTAGCGCCGTAATCAACACTGGGCTCGGCCTGCTCTTTCTTCTGGTCGGAACAGCGCTGTTCGCCTTTTACAGCCAGCCGGGCGGCGTTGGCTTGCCTACCGCCGGTCTCGCAATCGCAAAGGAAGATCAAATCCTGCCCTATTTCGTAGCTACGCAACTGCCCGGAGTCGGCTTGATCGGGCTTATACTGGCCGGGCTTTTTGCGGCGGCCATGAGTACTATAGACAGCGGAATCAATGGGGTGACATCGGTTATCGTTTACGACTGGCTTTCCGGCAAGAAATTGCCCTTAAGGACTGGCAGGATTCTTACTGCTGTACTTGGTATAGTGGTCATCGGCGCGGCTATCCTTGTTCCCGTTCTCGGCGATACGGTCTTTGAAATAATCACGGTAATCGCCGGGACATCGCTGGGTATGCTGCTGGCCATTTATTTGCTGGGGATGTTTATGCCGCACGTGAATTTACCGGGAGTTCTGACCGGGCTTGCGGTCGGACTTGTATGTTTGGCACTCGTTTGGACTTTGACAGATATCCCTAAATGGTGGTTCGGAGCCTTTACCATCTTTCCCACTTTCTTTGCAGGAGCCATAGCCAGTATCTTCTTTCCAAAGCCCCCTGAATCCGCGTTGGAGAACACGCTTTTGAGAGGGAAAAAGGAGCAAAAAGTATGAACGTAACACGAAGAAAAAAAAGAACAGCTAACATAGGTATCTTCGGCGTTGGTTTTAATAAATACTGGTCCCAGTTCGACGGCCTGCTCGATGAACTGACAGGCAAACTTAATATCTTCATCGACCGGGTGAAAGCCAACGAAGTGCAGGTTACATCTTTCGGCATCGCAGACGATGCCGCATCTGCCTACGCCATTTTACCAAAGCTCAGGGCTGCGGATCTTGACCTGGTATTCTGTCACATGCTCACCTATGCCACATCGGCATCATTTGGCGCAATCGTTCGCGGGCTGGACATTCCAATAGTCTTGGTCGCGCTTCAGCCCTTAAAAGCCCTGGATTATTCCAAAGCCTCCACCTACATGCAGTTGTGCAATGATGATTTCTGTGCCGTACCTGAATTCACCGGCGTGGCCATCCGCATGGGGAAAAAGCCTCCCCCCGTTATCCTTGGCACCCTTGAGGATGACCCAGCGGCAGACAGAGAAATCTCGGATTGGTGTAATATCGCAATGGTTCTGCATGACCTTAAACGTGCCCGGATCGGTCATTTCGGCCATCCAATCGAACATATGCTGGATATGCAGACGGACCATACCGCGCTAACTGCATCGTTTGGCTGTCACATCGTACAAACAGAGGCCGATGAGCTCCTGAAACTTCAACGTACTGTCACCGAAACGGAAATAAAGGACAAGCAAACACAAATTCTCGATCTCTTTGAAACACCTGATCCGAAATCCGACCCAATCACGGAAAAACTGACCGAAAAAGACCTACAGGTTGCCGCACGTGTGGCAGTAACATTGGACAAATTTATTGACACATATAACTTAGACGGGCTGGCCTACTATTACGAAGGAGAAAAGGGCAGTCCGATGCGTGAACTGGTTACTAATCTGATCGTAGGCAATTCTCTGCTCACCGCGGCCGGATTTCCAATGTGCGGTGAGTCTGATTTGAAGACCTGCATTGCCATGCTGATTATGGATCGCCTGGATATCGGGGGAAGTTTTGCGGAATTTCACCCCATCGATTTTAACGAAGGCTTTGTCCTTGTCGGTCATGATGGACCGCATCATATCAATATTGCCGACAGCAAACCCGTTCTTCGCAGCCTGTCCAAATATCACGGAAAACCTGGGACCGGAGCCGGCGTTGAATTTAAGATCAAAGAAGGACCGATTACGATTCTCAGTATCGGGCTCACAGCCAACGGCCGGTTCAAATTCATTCTCGCAGAAGGTGAAAGTATACGCGGCCCCATACCCCCTACCGGCAATACGAATACAAGGGGATTCTTCAAGCCTGATGTCCGCTCCTTTCTTAAAAAGTGGGTGGCCGAAGGACCGACCCATCATTTTGCACTTGGCATTGGTCACCATGCCCGGACAATTCAACAGATCTCCGAAATACTGAATATAGAAAGTGTTATTATTACACTTGAGGATAAGTGAAAATGAAATACAGAAATACTATTAATCTATTGCTGCTGCTTGTAATCTTATCAATCCCCATACAGACACGAGCGGCTGAAGAAAAAGATTTTACCAATCCGTTGGTTTCCGGATTTCTGCACCCGCCTAAAGCCGCCAAACCATCAACATACTGGCTCTGGCTGAATGGATATGTAAACCGTGATTACCTGGAAACGGAGCTGAAGCAGTTCAGTGAAAAGGGTATTGGTGGTCTGTGCATCTTCGACATGGGAGCACGGGGCGATGCTACGGCGGCCCCTCCAGCCGGTCCGGCGTATATGAGCGATGAATTCATCAATAACATTGCATATACGTTGGAACTGGCCGGCAAGTTTGATCTCGATGTTCAATTAGCGGCCTGCAGCAGTTGGGACCTGGGCGGTTCCTGGGTACAGCCCCATCATGCAAGTATGGGCCTGTACCACACTAAAATCCGGATCAATAGTGTCGCGGGCATCCTGCCCGCGATTCGAGGGCGGGACGCCCTCGACACATACGACGAAGTGCTTCCGTTGCCAGAACTTCCTCCCGACATTCCAAGGACTACAGATGGCAAACCCGCTTTTTTAAAGAACGTTGCCGTATTGGCCATACCGGAGGCCAGTAGACAGCCGGCACATGAATTCATATTCAAATTGCCGCGAACCGATATTCATCGCATCGACCATGTCGTTCTCTATAATGCTCAGAGCGACAATCCCAAACGCTATGGCGAACTCCACCTTTTCGCCAAAGATTTTTCCATAGCCGTAAGTACGGATAATCTTGAAGAAAAATCCTTCACCGAAATTATCCGAGACAGTTTAACGCCGGATACTAAACCCCAGCGTTTCAACTTCAAACAGGCAGAGGCACGTTATGTCCGGCTGCGCATTTATAATGGTCATAACACTAATTTTAATATGGTACAGCTCGCTGAATTTGAGGTCTATGACACCAATGGAAACAACATAGCCGCTTCTAAAGAAATCGATCGAACAAAGGATTCGGCTCTAATCATTCTTTCTAATTCCCAGAGGGCGTCAGATTCAAAATGGAATGCCGACAACCTCAATGATGGGCAGAAATCCGGTCCTAACGGGACGTGGCTTTCAGTCGGACCACCTCCTCTGGTAATTGAGGATCGCTCCCGAATCCTTGATCTTACGAAGAGGATTAACGCCAAAGGAAAGCTGACATGGAAAATCCCACCCGGCGAATGGACTATCATCCGGTTTGTCTGCGCCAATACCGGCGAGAAGCTCAAAGTCCCCAGTCCGAATTCGGATGGACTGGCAACAGACCACTTCAGCCATGAAGCTACCCGCGTATTTATTCAATATATTACCAATCGCCTAAAACAAAAACTCGGTGATTTAAGACCTACCGCCCTGAAACAACTCTACCTGCCGAGTTATGAGGTAAGGGGGGCTACATGGACTCCGGACTTCATCGAGCAGTTCGAGAAATACTGTCATTACGATATGACACCGTATCTACCTGCCCTGGCTGGTTGTCTAATAGAAAATGAGGAGATTACTTCCCGGTTCCTTTATGACTATCGAAAAATGTTAGGTGATCTTCTTGTAGATGCTTATTACCGTACAGCAAGTGAAACCGCAAACCAGGCGGGTCTTGGGATCGAGGCCGAAGCGGGAGGCCCCGGCCCTCCCGTACATCAGGTCCCTGTCGATGCCCTTAAGGCTCTTGGCTCTATAGACGAAATGCGCGGCGAGTTCTGGCCCTGGAGACAGGAACGAAGCCAGCTTTGGATAGTAAAGGAAACAGCCTGCGCCGCTCACATCTATGGCCGCCAACGGGTGCACATGGAGGCCTTTACCGGATTTAGACATTGGCAGGATGGTCCTTTCGACCTCAAACCTTCCGCCGACCGTGCGTTCTGCGAAGGAATGAATCATATTGTCTGGCATACATCCTCTCATCAACCCCCGGAGGCCGGAAAGCCCGGTTGGGTCTATGGTGCCGGAAGCCATCTGACCCCTAACCTGACGTGGTGGTCTAAGGCAAAGCCTTTTATCGATTACCTGTCTCGATGTTCTTTCATGCTGCAGCAAGGGCTGTTCGTGGGAGACGTATGTTACTACTACGGGGACCAGGGTTTTAATTTTGTGCCTGCCAAAAATATCGATCCGTCACTCGGATATGGTTACGACTACGATGTAGTAAATTCCGAGGTGATTCTAAACCGGATGAGTGTAATGGATGGTCGCTTTACTCTGCCTGACGGGATGCATTACGAACTGCTGGTTCTACCTGAGCGCAAAGATATGGACCTGCAAGTCCTGCAGAAAATCAAAGAACTCCTAACAGCCGGCGGCACTGTGGTCGGCCCAAAGCCTACGCAATCAAACGGACTTACCGACTATCCCATTAAAGATCAGCAGGTCAAACAACTTGCCGATTTGCTATGGGGAAACTGTGATGGGAAAAACGTGCTTGAGCATCGATATGGCAACGGGAAAATCATATGGGGCCGATCCCTGCGAGAAATCCTTTTGGCACGCGGCATCGGTCCTGACTTCCATTATACCAGCGGTAAAGAAGCAGCGGATCTGGATTTCATTCATCGGCAAACTCCGGAAGCGGACATCTATTTTATTCGCAACAGGAAGATGCGCCGGGAATTTGTCAATGCCCATTTCAGGGTCTCCGCCAGGGCGCCCGAACTTTGGCTGCCCGATACGGGAGCCATCCTGCAGCAGCCGGTTTACGAGCAAACACCCGAAGGCATACGTGTTCCATTGCAGCTTGGTCCTTCCGGTTCTATCTTCGTTGTGTTTCGTAAGCCGATGAGCCGGCATCATCTGGTTTCATTGGACCCCGGAATCAATGCGACAGCAGTTACCGAAAGAGAAGTCCGAGTTACCGCTTTTGAAAACGGTTCTTACAAAATGAAAACATCGGATGGGCGAACTATTAAATTCGAAATAGACCAGGTTCCATCCGCCCTTCAATTAACCGGTCCCTGGAATGTCAATTTTCCCGCCGGATGGGGAGCACCTGACTCTGCGACATTCGCGGAGCTGAAGTCCTGGACCGAGCATGAAAATCCCGGTATTCGTGATTTTTCAGGTACAGCTCGTTATAAAACAGAGTTTGGAATCCCCCGGCAGTGGTTCAACAAAGACAAGAAGATTTATCTCGATCTTGGTAAACTCTGGGCTCTCGGTGAAGTTACCCTAAACGGCCGGTCGTTAGGCGTTGTCTGGAAACCGCCCTATCGGATTGAAATCACTAAAGCTGCCAGAGCCGGCCAAAACAAGCTCGAAATTGAAATCACCAACACCTGGGCCAACCGCCTCGTGGGTGACGCAAAGTTGCCGCCGGACCAGCGTTATTGCAGAACGAACATCACGGTTTCCGGAACGCCGGGAAAATCCTGGAAGGACATTCCGTTGCGACAATCGGGCCTGCTGGGGCCGGTTAAATTAGTACAAGCGGTTGAAAAGATAATTTCACTAACTAATTTCGATACCCCCCTAACTTTGGCGCCCTTATTGTGATATCTCCGGGAATAACCCAACGATTGCAGCGATCCGATCAGAAAAGAATCCCTCCATCTGCAAGGTAGGTGGGCTCTATGTCATTGAAGGGGCCGTCGGTCAATTGGCGCAGCGAAGTCCCGTCGGTATTGATTTCATACAAGTGGAAAGAATCCGTACCACCCCTTCGGTAAGAAAAACTATTTTTCGACTGTCATAATGAACCTGTGGATCCCGCACTGTTCCTTTGGGGTCATCAAGAAGAATCGTCAGCTTGTCGGTGCGAACGTTCAATTTGCACAGCCGGCCAAGAGTCCGATAGGCTTTACGCTGCTCGTCGCTTGTGTGCACCCACTTTAGCGAATCCAGTATGGAGCCCTATTTCCACGAATTTGGCAAGCATGACTATGGGCTGGTTGCCATCAACCCCAATTTTTTCTGTCCGGACATTGAAGGAGACTCGTTCATTTATCAACTTCAGCAGGTCATATCCGACATTGCCGCTGACAAAAAAATAGGCTTCATAGGCTTCTCCATGGGAGGGAAGATTCTGGTCAAGTTTTATAAGGAACGTACGCCGTAGCTGCCGGCGCAGTGCCTCAAGAACGTGGCCGTAGACGCGTGCCGGGAAAGCACAGGTCCTGCATCATTTACTGAAAATTACTTCTCCAGATTCTTTGCCAAATACACACGCAACGGGCACCGACAGAAATGCATTTGAAAACCAGAGTCATACACTCCAGCAAATGGACAGGTAGGGGATGTCTCTTCGAGACACTGGAGAAATTGCTCATTGCCGAAGTTCTTGGTTTTGCACAGATTCTCAAATCCCCCTTCTGCACATTTGAAGCCCTTCGGGCATTGCATTCCGTCGATGATCTCTTGGATTCTCGTTCTGTATTCTTCTTTCATCTTTTTTCACTCATGGACTACAGGTGACCAAATCAGTTATCCTTTCGGCCCGAATTCACCACAATATTCGTCCGCAGCTACGCCAGGAAGATGCCGCATGAACTTCACGTTTTCCGCACACCCAATGCGAAAACTTTGGGCGGACAACGGCGACATTTGCCATGCCTGTCGAAGAACTTACAGTTCTTGCATCAATTGTTTGTATCGGTTATTGCCTACCTCACTTTCTGAATATAGCTCAGAGACGGCGGCAACACTTCTTGGGATATTGTGCCGCCGGTAATGATATTATCATCTTTGTTATATAATACAAGGCTCTGTCCCGGACATGGTGCGAATTGGGGCTCGTCGAATTCCACTGTTACATTAGTTTCCCCCACATCGACAAGCTCGCATAGCCGAGGATCACCATACGAACGAATTTTGCCATACACAGGTCTGCCGACAACAAGCTCTTCCGGCATAAGCGTATTAATCTTGTTTGCCCTGACAGTACAAAAGCTTATTTCATCTCTTGTGCCCAAAGCTATTGTGTTTGACTGCGCTCTTATCTTGCCCACATAAAGGGGCCGGCCGCCGGCAAAACCAATACCCTTTCTTTGGCCAAGCGTATAGTTCGCAACGCCTTTGTGTGTACCTATTATGTTACCCTGCATGTCTGTTATGTCACCGTGCTTATTGGCCTCAGTAGATGCCAGGATTACCCTGTAGTCTCCTTCGCCGGCAAAGCACAATTCCATGCTTTCCGCCTTGTCGGCAACGCTCAGATTTAACTCAGAGGCAATTGAACGAACCTTTTCTTTCGTTAATTCGCCCAAAGGGAGAACAAACATAGCAAGTTTCTCTGAGACGATACCGTTAAGAAAGTAGCTTTGGTCCTTTGCCTTGTATTTTGCCCTGCCAAGAAAGACTTGTCCATCAGTTTTAGAAATTCTTGCATAATGACCCGTAGCAAGATAACTAATTCCAAATGTCTCCTCCAAAAAATCCCACAATAGCGAGAACTTAAGAAGTGTATTGCAGTCGACGCAAGGATTGGGAGTTTCGCCTTTCGCATAGGATTGACGGAACCGCTTTATTATAAGCTCTTCGAAGGCCGCAGTAACATCAACAAAATAATGTGGTATATTCAATTCGTTGCAAACAAAGGCGGCATCCGCTCCACAGCAACCTCGGCTGTTTGTATTGCACGAGACAGGTATCTTCATTGTGATGCCCAGTACGTCCCAGCCTTGCTCTTTCAGAAGATGAGCCGTGACACTGCTGTCGACCCCGCCGCTCATTAACACCGCAATCTGCCTCAATCGCTCCTTCCTGGGCTCCCAGGGCGAAAAACTTGGCTCCAATAGCTTGATGTCCCACTTGTTGGTTGTCATTATTATGAATAGTCTTTATCCGAACAGTGCCGTGCTGATATATCGCTCGGCCGTATCAGGCAATATGACAATAATCAGTTTGTCGGCATTTTCTTTTCGCTTGCCTAATTTAACCGCTGCGGCTGCCACGGCGCCTGATGATATGCCGGCAAAGATGCCCTCTTCTTTGGCTAAGTGTTTTGCCATATCGAACGCTTCTGTGTTTGTTATTTGAACAATTTCGTCAACAATGTCCCTGTTCAATACATCCGGGATGAAACCGGCTCCGATTCCCTGGATCATATGTGGGCCGGCATTACAGCCGGAAAGCACAGCCGACTCGGCCGGCTCAACAGCTACAGTTTTGATAGAAGATTTTCGTGATTTGAGTACTTCGCCAACGCCGGTAACCGTTCCGCCAGTACCTACACCGGCAACGAAGACATCCACCGCTCCATCAGTATCCGCCCAAATCTCTTCAGCCGTTGTTTCCCTGTGAACCTGTGGATTTGCGGGGTTCATAAACTGCTGCGGCATAAAAGCGCCATCAGTGTTCTCGACAATCTCGGTGGCTTTATTCACAGCACCGATCATACCTTCTTCGGCGGGCGTAAGAACAAGTTCGGCACCGAACAACTCCAGTATTTTTCTTCGCTCAACGGTCATTGATTCGGGCATAGTAAGTATCAGCTTATAACCCCTTGCCGCCGCGACCCATGCAAGGGCAATGCCGGTATTGCCGCTGGTCGGTTCAACAAGAGTCATTCCGGGCTTAATCTTACCCTCACGTTCCGCAACCTGTATCATGCTTACTCCGATACGGTCCTTGACGCTGCTGGCGGGATTGAAGAACTCCAATTTAGCCGCCACTCTGGCTTTACTGTCCCTACCCACTCTGTTTAGCCACACTAATGGTGTATTGCCAATCAACTCGGACATGTCTTTGGCTATTTTCATTTTTCAAATCCTCTCAAAAACCCAAAAAAAATTACAATAACGAGCTACTCACTTTACTCGACGTACTTTCACACAGAAGTGGCCGCCGAGGTCCCTGACTTCCATTACTTCCTGGCCCTGCCCGGCAAAGCTCGCGGGGACGTTTCTTACGGACTCACCCTCGTCGAGTAACACTTCAAGAACGTCGCCGATTTCGATCTTCTCAAGCTCAAGCTTGGCCTTTACAAAGTTCAAAGGACACGCCACGCCTCGCAGATCGGCCGTGTGCGTTTTCTCATCGGCATGTTCGGCGGGAATTTTGCGTTCAATCGGCTCGACCTTAAACTTCAGGTTGGCATCCAGCGACAAGAACAGATCTTCGACGCGTGCTGTCAACTCCCTGACCTGCGGCAGAAGATCGTCGAGCGATTCTCTGTCGCCCATGCGCCAGTCCATAGCATCGTCAAGCAACTGCTGCGTCTGAAATTTAATCCAGCCGGGCCTGATCAGGTGCTCGGTGAATGCGGCAAAAATCTCCCTGTCCTTTTTAGGCTCCAGGCCGACCGTCATTAAAAGAGCCCTTGCCGAAACGACAATCACCTTATAAACATTCTCACTGTCGACCGGGGCTTTCTTGAGGGCGTCTTTCGCCTCGTCGATATCCAGTTTGATTACATCCATCACGCCTGCGCCGCACTCACCCGGCCCCCTGCCGGCCAATGAGAACGGCTCATCCGAACCGTAATCATAGTAATAATCCTCTGGTAAGGATTCGGCGCTTATATCACAGTATTTGGCGATCAGATTCTTTAGTTTCTCTTTGTCGACGGTCCCGTTACTAAAGGCCTCGGCCAACAGATCGGGGATTCGCCTGGCAGGGACCGTGCCGATTCTCTCGGCCAGACGTGCCTGACCTTCGACAGTTTTTGCATCCACCAGGACATCATAGAACGGTATCAGCCTGCCGTTAACTCTCTTGGCTTTGCCCTGGAATCCCAACGAGGCGATATAATGATTGGCGCAGGAGTTGGGACAGCCGCTGATCCTTATGACCTCATCCGGGTTCCCGGTTTGCCCGAGCCTGTCCGAGATCGCATCGGCCAGGCCTCGCGAAAGGCACAATCCCAGTTTGCACGTAGCAGCCCCGGCACAGGCGACTATCTTGGGGC
>JBARRE010000667.1:0-4259 GCA_049644065.1 Sedimentisphaerales bacterium
GGATGTGGCTTGTGCGATTGTTTCACATACGAAGTTCAATACAAAGAGGATTTCAGCCGGCCTGGATGAAGGATTTTTGGATGCGACTGCTTTAGCTGAGTATTTGGTTGGAAAGGGTGTCGCATTCCGCGAGGCGCACGGCATTGTCGGTTCTTTGGTTGCCGACTGTGAGAAACAGCAAAAGAAGCTGGTCGAGCTTGCATTGGACGAGTTCCAAAAGTATTCGAACCTGATAGAGCCCGATGTGTATGAAAATCTCGGCGCAGTGAATGTTGCAGGGAAATACGTGACGGAAGGTTCGGCCGGGCCGAAGCAGGCGAAAGAGCAGATTGAATACTGGAACAGGCAGTTGGGGCAGCGATGAGTGCCGGCGAAGACGAAATTACCGCCTGGTTTGCGAATCAGAGCCGCTTATCAGCTACAGATTTTCCGATAGGCATCGGCGACGACATGGCCCAGATCAGGCTGGGCAATGAATCAGTTCTTGTCACTACGGATATGCTGCTGGACGGCGTCCATTTCGACTTGAAGCAAGCGACTATTGAGCAGGCCGGGTATAAAGCGATGGCGGTCAGCCTCAGCGATTGTGCTGCGATGGCGACAATTCCTGTCGCGGCGGTTGTCTCCGTTGCGATGCCGAAAGGATTCGGAGGGGAGGAATTAAAGCAGCTTCATGCCGGAATCACCCGTGCGGGCGAGAAATACAATTGTGCCCTGGTGGGTGGTGACATAACAAGCTGGAAACGAGAGAATCCGTTTGCAATAAGTGTGGCGATGCTCAGCAGGCCGGCGGGTAATGAGCCTGTAAAGAGATCGGGTGCGAAACTCGGCGATAGTATTTGCGTGACAGGTTCGTTAGGCGGATCGGGCTTCGGCAAGCACTTGGAGTTTGAGCCGAGAGTCAAAGAGGCTATAAAAATCGCCGGGATGGTCAGGCTGAACGCAATGATTGATATAAGCGACGGACTCAGCAGCGATCTAAATCGTATCTGCCGCCAGAGCGGAGCAGGGGCGGTCATAGATGCTGAGCGGATTCCGATATCGGATGAGGCCCGAACGGCAGAGGATCCGTTGAGTTCGGCGATAAACGATGGCGAAGATTTTGAGTTGCTGTTTACTCTTTCGAAGAGCGATTGCCGGGATTTATTGGATAAGTGGAGTGAGCCGGTACCGATTACTCGAATCGGCGAAATAACGGATACTCAGAAAATGCAGATTAAGATGCCCGATGGCCAAATTGTGGATTTGCGGATCAAAGGGTATGACCATTTGAAGAATTGACGAAGTCTGTAAAGGAGGTATGAATATGAAATTTCGATTGTTATTTGCCTGGATGGTTGGATTGTTCGTGCTTTTTGGTTTTTCTACCGGCGTATCGGGCGCCGAAAAGCTGGACAGGGGTTTGATTGCTCTTGAGCGTGAAGACGGCTCGGTTTTTCTGAGCTGGCGGCTGCTCGATACCGATTCAGACGATATCGCCTTTAAAATCAAACGGCGCAGTTCCGAATCGGCTGCAGAATCTTCCATTTTGACAAAGGGCGAGCCGTATCGGGCGACTAATTTTGCAGATGAGACCACCGGTAAGGGAAAAACATATATTTACGAGCTGTATGAATCCAGCACAAAAAAATGGCCCGGCGAAATCAGAAAATTGGGCGAGATCGAGGTTAAACCGACCGGCCGGCCCAAGCCGTATATCAGTATTCGGCTCAAGGGCGATTACGATTTCCAGAAGGTGGGCATTGCCGATCTGGATGGTGACGGGACTTATGAATATGTTATCAAGCAGCCAAATTTCAACACCGATCCTTACCAGCGCCCGGGGTATTGGAAGAAAAGCACGACTACGTACAAGTTGGAGGCGTATCGACTGGACGGGACGATGATGTGGCGCTACGATATGGGCTGGTCCATTGAGGCGGGAATCTGGTATTCTCCGTGGATTATATATGATGTCGACGGTGACGGCAAGGCCGAAGTCTACTGCAAGGCCGGCGAGGGCGACCCGCGCGATGAGAAGGGGCTTGTCCAGACCGGTCCCGAGTACCTGGTCAAGCTTGACGGCCAAACCGGCAAAGTTGTAGCTAAAATGCCGTGGTTGAGCAGAGATGGATTCTCACAGTATAACTATTACTGCCGTAACTTTCTCACGGTGGCGTATCTCGACGGCAAGAAGCCATCGCTGATCATGCAGCGGGGCACCTACAATCTTATCAAGATGCAGACATTGGATAAGGACTTCAATCGAATATGGTACTGGGAGTCACCACAGGAAGAGCGAAAATACGGCGGGCAGAGTGGTCACGGATTGATCAGTGCCGATGTTGACGAGGATGGCAGGGATGAACTGGTTATCGGGGCGGCAGTGTTGGACGATAACGGCAAAGGTCTCTGGACGCTGGAGATGGGACATCCTGATGTCTTTTACGTTGCTGATATCGACCCGAGCAATCCGGGCCTGGAGATATTTTACGGAATCGAGCCGCGTCAGAAGACCGATGCAATTTGTGTAGTGGATGCCCGGACCGGTCGCAAACTCTGGGCGCACAAAGAACCGACTCGCCACGTTCACGGCCAGGGAATGGCCGCCGATGTTCTTGCAGATTCGCCCGGTATGGAGGTCTATGCCGGGGAACGGGATTTGAAGCAGCGGTGGCTCTATAGCGCCAAGGGTAAGCTCATTGAGTTTACGGAAACCGGCACACTAAGCCCGCGTGCTCTCTGGTGGGATGCCGACCCACAGAAGGAAGTTGTCGTATCGGGTGCCGTCCGTGATTGGGGCGGCGAGCCCATGCAGCGTCTCGAAGGCCGAGTCATTGCTGTGGTTGATTGTCTCGGTGATTACCGGGAAGAGGTGATTACAAGTCTGAAAGGGGAGCTTCGCATTTACAGCACAACCGTACCAACAAACGGTCGGCGTGTCTGTCTTATGCAGGACCATCAATACCGCCTGGGAATCACTGCTCAGACGATGGGTTATTACTATCCAGCCCAGTTGGGAAAATGATTATTGATTATTGATAAATGATAATTAGCTCGTGAGTATGGATTTTAATGCTATTTTGAATTCCCCGGACGAGACTATAGAGTTAGGGCGAAATCTTGGCTCTCAACTCAAAGGTGGTGAGATTATTGCTATTTGTGGGCCTTTGGGCAGCGGTAAGACGCACCTGATAAAGGGGATAGCAGCCGGAGCCGGCACAGAGGATCAGAAACACGTCAATAGCCCAACATTTGTTATAGTCAATGAGTATACGGGCAGGCTGGATATCTACCATATCGATGCCTACCGGTTGGATTCCGTCTCGGAGTTTGAGATGTTAGGCTTCGACGATTTCTGTTATCCGCAGTCGGTGGTTTTGATTGAGTGGGCCGATAAAGTTGAATCGGTTCTGCAAACTATGGATTATATTAGGATAGAGCTTGAACACGCCGGCGAAACCAAACGAGCAATACACATCAAAAATACACCCCAATATATCAATTATTGATTGTTCCTGCTGATTAGTGAGTATTGTTATATCGCAATTTGGCACTGGGAATTTTATTTATTATATTTTCCCTGGATACTTATGCAGCTTTCTTAATTAGCGGTATAAAGCGATTCTCGGACGTAGAACTTTGTAGTTCTGATGTTATTGAAAGGGTTGAGTGAATTATTGAAGTAATTGTTGCAGGTAATTGTTCAAATTTCTCTATTTTCGGGAGGGTTTACGGCAAACAGAAGTTGAGGCGCAGTTAAGTTGTGTATCGATTAGGTCGATACCTTGTATCGTGGATGGAGCGAGCATATTGGATGTTGAGGTTTTATCAATTAAGTCTACAAACTACTTTTCTTAAAAGGGGCAAAAAATGAAAGCTAAAAACAGCGGATTTACATTAGTCGAAATTCTTATCGTAGTGGTCATTCTTGGTATTCTTGCTGCCATCGTGATTCCTCAGTTCACCGAGGCCAGCACCGAAGCCAAAACTTCGAGTCTGTGCACCGATCTCCAAACGTTGCGTTCGCAGATCGAGCTGTACAAGATTCAGCACAATGATGACTTGCCCGCGGCAGGCGTCAACACGGAGGCCGACTTTATTGCGGACATGACAGCGCAGACCAACGTCGCCGGCGCTGCCGGAACCGATTACGGTCCGTATATCCAGAAGGTTCCGACGAATCAGTTCACCGACCGGGATACGGTTCGTATAGAAGCTGGTCCGAGCACGGCAGGTGCAGATACACACGGCTGGGTGTTTAATAGCGATACCGGTGC
>JBARRE010000668.1:0-10402 GCA_049644065.1 Sedimentisphaerales bacterium
GAGCAAAATCGACCAGGTTTATCGCCGTTGGATTGACGGTCAATGATGTCATGCAAATTTATTTGAGGAGAAAGTTATGGCTGACAAGAAAAAAACGCAGAATCGAGTTAATCATAGTCTTACTCGCCGGCAGTTCATTCACCGGGCCGGAGCAGCAGCGGCCACGATAACGGTTGCAGGGACATCTGCAAAAGGTGCGGCCGACAAAGAACTCAGTCCCAATGAGCGTATCGGTGTGGGCTTTATAGGTTGCGGGGGGCGCAGTAATGCACACCTGAAGACGGTTGATTATCTTAAAGGCCGTGGTGCGAATGTAGATATCGTTGCCGCCTGTGACGCCTATAAGCCCCGGATGCTGAAAGTCGCCGAAGGCTACAAGGCCAAAGGATATGTGGACCATCACGAGCTGCTTGCCGATCCGAATGTTGACGTCGTCTGCATTGCCACGCCGGACCATCAGCACGGCTATCAGGCCATCGATGCCGTCCGGGCGGGCAAAGATGTCTATTGCGAAAAGCCCGTGACACACTGGCGGCAGTTTGAGCTGACAAAACGTTTGGCGGCAGAGGTCAAGAAGAGCGACCGGGTCTTCCAGCTCGGCACGCAGGGGATGTATGATTCGGCCTGGTGGCAGATGAAGAAATTGATCAAGGATGGATTGATTGGCCGGCCGGTTCACGCCGAGTGCGGGTATTTCCGCGTCGGCGACTGGGGAGAGCGGGGGATGCCGATCGATGATGCCGACGCCAAACCCGGTGCCGAGTTGAACTGGGAAGCTTTTCTCGGGGATACGCCCAAGCGGCCTTTTGATGTCAGCCGGTTTTTCCGCTGGCGGATGTATGAGGACTATGCGGGCGGACCTTCAACTGATCTGTTTCCGCACAGCCTGACGCCAGTGCTTTCTATGCTCGGTGTCACTATGCCGAGTATGGTCGTAGCTACGGGCGGCATGCTCCGTTATCAGGAGCGGGAAATACCCGATACATACAATATGCTCATCGATTACCCCGAAAAGATCACCGTTGCCGTGCTCGGGACGCAGGCGAATGACTATCCCGGCACCGGCGGGCGTGGTTCGGGACAGCGAATCCCCATCATCCGCGGATGGGAGGGGACACTGACGATCGAAAAGAATGAAATCGTTTTCATTCCCGCCCAGGGTTCAAAGAAAAAGCAACAGCGTTTTGCTATCGAGCACGGCGAGGATTTTGTCGAGTACTGGCAGAAATTTCTCGATTGTTGCCGCGCACGTCGGCAGGATACGCTGAGTACAATGGACCTGGCGTACCAGGTACAGACTGCATTGCAAATGGGTATGCTTGGTCTGCAAGCGGGCAAAGTCGCCCGGTTCGACGCGGACCAGGAAAAGATTCTTTTATAGATTGGAGGCAAATAAAATGTTTAGGCGAATGGTAGTTCTATCTATCGTATGTGTGTGTGCATTGGCAGTTGTCTCAGCCGGTCAGGAAAGAGTGCCCGTCAAGACAGACTTGCAGCATCAGTTCGATGGGAATCGAGATGGTTTCATCGGTCCTGAAGAGCAGGCACTGCTCCGGGAGTTTTCCGAGGCACGAGAACGGATTGAAAAACTCCAAGTAGAGGCACGAGAGGCCGAGGAGAGGGCCCGGCGTATGAGGGCCGAGGCCGAAGAAATCGAGCGATCGCTACAACGCCGGTTTCGTGGGGCGCAGCCGCCAGAGTCGCTTGAAGGGATGCAAAGACATCTTGCCGAGCTCAAGGAGGCTGCCGCGCGTGCCGAGCGGGAGGGTCGAGGCGACCAAGCCAACGAACTCCGCCAGCAGGCCGAAAGAGTTGCCGGTCAAATTGAGCAGCGAGGGCAACGCGGGCGGGAGGAACGCCCTGAACTGCGGAGAGGAATGCCTCGCGAGGAAGCCGAACGCCGTGAAAGACGGATGGCCGAAAGGCCTCGTGCCAATGCGGAAAGAGTCGAAGTCGAACGTAGACGTGAGTCTCAGCGAAGACAGCCGACAGACCGGGCCGAGCAGATGGAGCGTCGAGTTGCTGAACTCAGAGAGGGCGCAGAACGTGCCGAGCAGGAAGGTCGCGGGGATGAGGCCGACAGACTTCGCCAGCAGGCTCGAAAGCTGGTCGCTGAGGCCGAAGAACCTGGACGCCAGCGTAAAGACCGAGGCATGAAAGAGCAGATTGATCGCCTATATGCCATGGCCGCAGATTCCAAAGCGGCGGGGCAATACGACAGGGCCGATGCACTTTACCGCGAAGCTAAAGAAATGGAGCGGAATCTCAGGAATGCCGGCGCGCCAAAGATGGACAATGAGCAGCCGAACCGGTTGGAGCGTCAGGTCGAGCAGTTGCGGGATCAGGTGAACGGCATGCGCAAAGAAATCGAAGAACTGAAAGAGATTGTACGTAACAGGCCTACGGAACGTTGAATCCTGGTATTTGCCGATCAATTGCTTATATAGGCTCGGTGCAGTTGCCGGGCGCAAGATGATTCAAAACATTTTAGATTGACAACAAAGAGAAGGAGCAAGTTATGAAGACAAGTGTGATGAAGATTTTTGTATGCCTGCTTTTAATGGCGATGGTTCTGGGTGTAAGCTGCTTCGCTGCAATACAAGCCGGGAAGTACGAAGTGCACGACAAAACGCGAGAAAATCCGACGGTTATAGAGCCTCCCAAACAATTCGGTCAGCCGCCATCCGACGCGATTGTACTTTTCGACGGCGAGGACACTTCGCAGTGGGTCAGCGAAAGGAAAGGTGGAGGTGACGTGCCGTGGAAAATTGAGAACGGTTATATGGAAGTTACCAGGAAAGGCGGTGGGATTCGTACGAAGAAGAGGTTTGGTAACTGCCAGTTGCATGTCGAGTGGCGTGTGCCGGAAGGTATCGATCCCAAAATCACCGACCAGAAGCGCAGTAATAGCGGCGTATTTCTGATGGACAAATACGAGGTGCAGGTGCTCGACTCTTACACCGAGAACAATTACAAGGACAACAGGACATACGCCGACGGCCAGGCGGCGGCGCTTTACGGCCAGCATCCGCCGATGGTAAACGTCTGCCGGAAACCGGGCCAGTGGCAGACTTACGATATAAGCTTCATGCGTCCGATTTTTGATGAAAACGGCAAGCTTGTCCGCAAGGCGCGAATCACCTTGCTGCATAACGGCGTTGTCGTGCACAATAACCTCGAAATTGAGGGCACGACATCTCACAAGAAAAAGGCTGCGTACACTCCACATGAGAGTGGCTATATCCGTTTGCAGGACCACAATAATCCCATCCGCTTCCGGAATATCTGGATACGCGAGCTGCCGGAACAGCCCTATCTGATTAAATGAGATGGACAATCCGCGGTTGACGAGCGATAAGGTAAAATTACTGAGAATTCCGGCGTTGTGTTTGATTCTATGCCTGGGGTCATTGTGGTCGAGTTCTACTGCCAGGGCGGAAGATGGCTGGCCCATGCTGGCACACGATCCGGGACGCAGTGGTGCGACCTCGACGGAGATAAGGCCCCCGTTCGAGCGCAAATGGTACCGTTTATTTCCCGATGAGGGCTTGATGGCCGGCGTGCAGCCGATTGTTGTGGACGGAAAAGTCTTCGTCGGCACGATGACGGGAATTTTGCATGCGATGGATGACGCCACCGGCAAGGACATCTGGGCGTTTAACTCCCCCGGCGCAATTCTCCATACGTGTGCCGTGGCCGGAAATAAGGTTTTCTTCGGCAACGCGGAGGGGAAAGTCTATGCTGTTAATGTCACCGACGGAAAGCTCGCCTGGTCCTTCCAGACCGGTGCGGCTGTTTGGAATTCGCCGGTAGTCTATCAGGGCGTAGTCTTGATTGGCAGTCGTGACAGCAAGATTTATGCTATCGATGCCGATAATGGCCGGGTTAAATGGGCCGCACAGACCGGCGGACCGCTGCTCTCAAGCCCCGCTGTCGATGCGAAAGCTGGAAGAGTTTACATCGGCAGCGAGGATATGCGTGTCTATGCGTATGACCTGGCCGGTGGAAGGCAATTGTGGCACAGCGAAAAGCTGCCGGGGGTTAGTTTCCGAGGTTATCATCCCGTTGTGGCACCCGATGGTTCGGTTATGGTCACTGTGACGCCCGCGTTTTCGCTCGATTCGTTCAATCCGATCCTTCATGATATGGTCAAGGAGATTTTTGGGGACTTTGCAAGCTGGCGACATACAAAAGAAGAAAACGCCCGGCTGCGTCAGGAGAACTTCAAACGCATGCAGGAGCAGGGCGCCTACGAGGCACAACTGGATTATATTCGCAAACGCCTATCCGAGGAGCCCGCCTATCAGACTTTTTTTGTGCTCGACGCCGGCACCGGTAAGCAAAAATTTATTGCTCCGATTGTGTATGCAGAGAGCATGAACGGAACCGGTGCCCCGCCAGTTGTCACTCCCGGCGGCAAAGTTATCGTAAAATTCCGGGCATTGCTGCGCAGTCGCTACGAACATTACTCGCCGTTTCTGAATGTCGGGTACCTCGATACCTCCACCGGTCATATTACACCGATTATGGATCAGTCGCGCACATACGGCTGGCACGACAGCCTGCTGCTTGTGCACGATGAGCAGTGCCAGCTTGTTGTGGCAGGGCGCGTGCTGATCAATACGCATCAGGACAATGTAAATGCGATGGATCTGGATACTCTGGCGGGATATCCGGAACCGTTTTGCCGCAATATCCACGAGCCGAAAGCCGGTGAGGCAGCCGGTATTTGGGCGGCTCTACTTCGCGGCCGGACGCTTGCTGCAGGTAAGGAATGGTTGGCGCGGGGTACTGCTGTCTATGGAGGGGGCTCAGTGATCGATATACCCGTTTCCATAGCCGGCAATAGTTTCTATTTTATCCCGACTCATGAAATCAACGCCGGTGTTGCTGTGATTGCGTACAGGATGAAAGCAGATGGCAAGGCCGGCGAAGCCTCTGAAACACCCAGTGCCGAATTCACCGAGGACGAATGGAAGAAAGTCCGGCAGCTCCCCTGGGACTGGGATACATGTGAAATGCCAAGGCTGAACCATCTGACAAAGAGTCTTCCGGGCAAAATCCCGGGTACACGTCAGCAGCCGCTGACCGAACAGGCTGCCGTATCGGTTAGTCGAATAACAGATGACCAGCTCGACCGGTTCATCTGGGAGACGCCCACTGTGGGATTTGCAGATACAAACGATGGCTCAACCCTAAGGATAGAACTTTCTCGTTCCGTCGGAGAACTGATCTCCAAAGATTGGCGCCCGCTTGTTTTTCCGCCGGGAAAGCATCCGCGAGAGGCCTATCGGTTCTTTGCCGAGCCGACTGAGACCCTTTTGACCCTCGCTCGGGCGTACGAATATCTCGACAGCACACTTCAGCAGGAAGTTAGGCAATACATTGCAAGAATGAGCCGCACCGGTGGCTCGCTGGATGGGCTGACGGGACGGCGTACGTATGAACCGGATGCAGGCGAGATTCGCTCCTTGTATGATATACCCGCTGAGCGGCTGTTTCGAGTGAACAATGATATAACCCGGCAGGCGATTGCCCGGTTGTATCCGCTGTGGCTCTGGGCACATGTGACCGGAGACTGGAGCAGGATCGAGGACGACTGGAAGCGTTTGCGGGAACTTGTCACGGAATCGCCAAATAAAATGGAGGAGGATTGCCGCAACGGCTATCTGGCAGGGCTGATTGCCTATTGTCGAATGGCGCAGCAGATGCGCGATAATGCTGCGGTTGAAAAGGGCCTGGCTATCACACGTACAGCACTGCGTGAACGACTGGCTTACGAATTTGCCCATACGCGTGGCGGACTTATCACACAAGTGCCGGTTTTGCGCTCGATTATTTCACGCTGGAGACACCTGACACCGGAGATCGGCCGCTTTTGCGCCATTTATGCGGGGCAGACTCACAAGCACTTAATGGATGTTTGCGTTGATTACCATCGACCGACCTGGCATCTGGCATGGAGTGTTGAGACGATGTGGCGCAATGAATGTCCTTTTGCATTTCCGACAATGTCCGCTGAAGTTTTTGCTGCGAAGGCTCTGATTCTTCACGAGCCGGCTGCAAAGCTCACAAGCTATCTCGACATTCCCTGGTGTAAAGCCGACATGTTTTACATTCAAAAACTTATTTTATGTATCGAGGCCCACGGCAAACTCACCTGGCAGAGCGAATCCATTTCGCAGTAGCACGATAATAATCGATGCCAACTTTCCCTGCTGTCGGGATTTAAATGCTCTAGCAATTAAGGATTATTCTAACTAAAAGCTTGAAATCTACAATATACAAGCGATATTTTAGGACAAATGGTAATTATCACTCATGGCTTCCGGATAGAGCGTCCGATATAAACATGGTATCGGGCGTATTTGAGGGTATTTATTTGTGGAAATCGGATTAAGAAGAAGTGTTTGTGCACAAGAATTGCCTGCCGGCAACTATATTGTAATGATGCTGGCGACAGTAACATTTGCAATTCAGATGATCGGCGATCCCAAACAGCAGTATTTGAATGGCTTTATTCTGAAACATTTAACTTTTTCTTCGGTATTTGGCTACATGTGGCTTCACATGAGTATGGCGCACATTGTCGGAAATCTCATAACACTCTGGATATTCGGTCGCCACGTAAGTCTCAAAATAAGCGATGCGAGCTATGTTCTTTCGTATATCTTATTAGGAATCGCTTCAGCTACTGTACATTTTTATTACGATGGTCGCCCGACTATCGGTGCAAGTGGTGCAATTATGGGTGTTCTTGGGATGCATGTAGTTCTTTGTTACAGGCAATTTGGCGTTTTAGGCCCCTGGTTAATTTTAATCTGGTTTTTGTTAAATTTAACTGCCGGTATTATCGGGGGTTATCCCACAACATATATGGCGCACGCCGGTGGATTCTTAGCCGGCATGATTCTGGCGTCTCTGCTTGTAATCTTCAAAGTAGCCAAATGTGACGATACAGGCCAATCGCTTTTACGAATCATTAGACCTTCTTTGTATAAACCGGGTCTATACGAGAGCCCCAAATTGTCGCCGGAAGCGGTATTGATATCGAAAAGTCGGCCGGGGATTACTGCCCGTGTTAGCTTTAAGGTGGACACAGTAAAATCAGGCAAACAAGCTCAACACGGCAAAAAACGGGTATTAGGGTAGAGATTGCCCCAATTTGAAATCCTGCCGCAAAGTTTTAACAAGACACCTGTTAGTTTAAAGCATCAAATATATCTTACCAAGATTTTCTAAAAGTCCATTATTTTGCTATCAAATACGTTTAAATAGTTTTCGGAACAAAGATTTCTGTTCTTTCCAGATATTTCTTTCCCTTTGTTAAAAAGTAGCAAAAAAACAATTCCCCAAATCCCCCATACTCTTTTTTTTGCTTATATTTCCCAAGATTTTCCTTGACGTTTTACTCTATAATTGATATAATAGATGAAAATGAAATTGAGCGGGAGAAGAATGCCTTCGGCCGCGTAAAGAAGGGTAGCTAAAGGTTTATACGTACTAAATATAGATACATTTTCATAAGGAGGCGGAGATGGTGTTGTCAAGGATATTAGGCACCGATATGAGTTTATTGTTTTCTTTGCGGTTTTTGATAAATAAGGCGAGCAGGGTAAAAGCGGCTGGTTTTTTTAATAAATTTTTCGTTGTAAGTTGTTCGTTTTTAGTTTTTCATAGGCACATAATCTCCACACTACAACGAATTAGAGTGTGCGATTATTTATTTTTGAGCAGTTTACTACTGCGATTTATTATAGCTGGTTGCCGCCCAATCCCAATGATCAATATCGGAGGAGAATTGAATGATTTCAACGAGTGACATAACCCAGTCGTCCGGGAAAAAAGCCAATATTCGCTTTGGTGAACTACTCTTATCCAAGGGGCTTTTGAACCGAAGAGAGTTGACCGAGGCATTAAATGAGCAGCGGAGTCGAGGAGGCCGCCTCGGCGAGATATTAGTCAAACTCAAAATGGTAAGCGACGAGGATGTCAGAAGCGCTTTAGCCGAACATCTCGCAACAGAGCATGTCCATTTGGATGGTAAAGAGATTGATATGAACATAGCGCGTTTGGTGCCCGAAGCCCTCGCCAAGCGATTCAATCTTGTTGCTATTGATGAGAAGGATGGCAAGGTTTTGGTGGCTATGGCCGATCCGCTTGACATTGTCGCGACAGATACGATAACCATGAAAACAGGCCGGGAGATTCAGCCGGTTCTTAGCTCACTTCGAGAAATCCGCCAAACGATAGAGAAGGTTTATCATGGTTCCGATATCGACGAGCAGCGGCTTCGCGATCTGGTCGAGCACGCAGTTAACACTGAGACCGAAGAAGAAGGAGCAGAGCAGGACACATTGATGGAGAACGCCTTGAATGCCCTGGAGGCGGATATAAGCGTAGAGGAAGCTGCGACCAGGGCGCCTGTGATCCGGTTTGTTGACTTGCTGCTCAGGCAGGCGGTCAAGAGCAGGGCAAGTGACATTCACGTCGAGCCGCAGGAATTTACGATGACAATTCGTATGCGAATTGACGGTGTGCTCCAGGACATGGTCCCGCCGCCTCGGAAAATGCAGGCGGCGATTGCTACGAGAATAAAGATTCTCTCGAAAATGGATATTGCCGAGCGCCGGCTGCCGCAGGACGGCAGGTTCAAAATCAAGGCGCCGGGCAGGGATATTGACGTTCGAGTATCTGTAATTCCAACAATATACGGCGAAAAAGTCGTGATGCGAATTCTGGACTCGGCGGCGGTAAACCACGATCTCGATCAATTAGGATTCGATCCCGAGCTTCTTGACGAGTTTAAGATGATGCTGACGCAGCCGCACGGGATTATTGTTGTCACCGGCCCGACCGGCAGCGGCAAAAGCACAACATTATACTCGGCATTGAATTACCTGAAGGACCCTCGGAAGAATATTACGACGGTTGAGGATCCCGTCGAATACCGCCTGGCCGGCATAAACCAGATTCAGGTAAAGCCGGAAATCGGCCTGGATTTTGCCGAGTCCCTGCGGGCGATTCTCCGCCAGGACCCGGACATCATCCTCATAGGCGAAATTCGAGACAAAGAGACGATTGACATAGCGATAAAAGCTTCGTTAACGGGCCATTTGGTTTTAAGCACGTTCCATACGAACGATGCTCCGAGCGCCATCAGCAGGATGGTCTATATGGGCGTTGAGCCGTACCTGCTGGCTTCTACTGTCAATTTAATCGTTGCTCAGCGGCTCATCAGGAGGATTTGCGACCGCTGCAAGGAGCCCGTAGCCATTAACGAGCAGGTTCTAAGGCGTTTGAATGTTGACCCGGAACGGACCAGGGACGCAGTTTTCTATCACGGCAGAGGCTGCGCAACCTGTGGCGGGACAGGATACATGGGTCGATTGCCGATATTCGAGTTCCTTGTGACGGATTCCGAGATTCGCGACAAGATATCGATCGGCACAAGTGAAGCCAAAATAAGGGAAATGTCGCGTCAAAGAGGTTATAAGGGGCTTCTCGGAAGTGGCGTCAACCGGATGCTGGAGGGTATGACTACCGCCGAGGAGGTTCTTGGCGCCACATTTACTCAAAAAGTTCAGTATGACCGATAAAATGTGTTGATTTACCTGGACTTGAGGGTATACTAAGTCGTAAAGGATTAGAATATTGTCTTTAGGAAGGTTGAATGGATGATAACGTATAGATATGTCGCTCTTGACTATACGGGCAAGATGAAGGAGGGGTTGACCAGCGCAGCATGTGAAACCGATGTGCTCGGCTGGCTTCGCGAACAGGGATGTACCCCCGTTTCGGTCGATATGGTATCCTCCGGCGTAAAAACCAAGTGGCGGATACCTATCTTCCAGAGGGTCAGGGCTTCCGAATTAGCTGCTGTTTTCTGGCAGATGACGACGATGGTCGAGGGCGGAATCACCATTGCCGAAGCTTTAGATGCCATTGCCGAAGACATAGAAAATGCGAGGCTCGGAAATATACTGCGCCGGATGCTGGCGAGGATAGAGAGGGGCGGGACAGTCTCGGAGGGCATGGCGGAATTTCCCAAGGTGTTCAACAAACTTACCTGCTCTTTGATAATGGCCGGCGAGACAGGCGGTAATATCGCCGCGGCATTTAAACGAGTGGCTGAATATTTCACCAATCGTGACAAGCTGGCAAGAAAGGTCAAAAAGGCGACGGCCTACCCCGCCTTCGTAGTCGGCTTTGTGGTTTTTATATGCATAATCATAATGACTCTGGTCATTCCGCGATTCCGTGACATATTCGAACAGATTGGAGCAGGCCAACTGCCCGCCTTCACCAGGGCATTCATGGGAGTCTATGATCTGCTGGTCCAGAACAGCTTCTACGTAATAGGCTCAATCCTTCTGGTAATTCTTGTGACGATTCTTGCCGT
>JBARRE010000669.1:0-14776 GCA_049644065.1 Sedimentisphaerales bacterium
TGATAGCATAGACTTATGGAGATTTTAGTGATGTTGAGTGGTTTTGGGCGGCAAAAAACAAACCCAAACAAAGCCAATTTATTTGCGTTTAGAGTTCTGCGTTCAGCGGACAGCGTCAAGATGAAGAAAAGGAATTTGAAAAAACAAAGCCAATTTCGGGATATCGAAAATGCAACCGAATGCTGAAAATGTGTATAAATCAGATCAAATCACATGCCTCAACCGGCATCCAGTGCTGATCCTTCCCATCCCATTTGACGTTGCAGCCGATGGGATTTGTCAGGGGAACGGAGACGGATTTACCCGCCAGATGTTCTTCGAGCGCTCTTTCAAGGTCGTTGACTGTTATCTTGCTCGCATCGCGGGGATTATCCACGCCCCGGCCGGTGTAAATGAGTCTGCGGTCTTTGTCGAATACGAAAAAGTGCGGCGTTCGCAATGCACCATACGCCCTGGCGACCGCCTGCGGCTCGTCATAAAGATAGAGCCAGGGGAATTTGCGCTGTTTCATCCGTGCGACCATATGCTCGAAATCGTCTTCGGCATAAGTGTTTTTACTGTTGGAATTGATACCGACGAATTTCACGCCCTGAGGTGTGAATTTTTCCACCGTCTGCCGAGTGACCTCGTCGGAACCGATTACATAAGGGCAATGATTACAGGTGAAGAAAACAACCAATACATCAGCATCATCAAAGTCGGACAATTGATATGTCTTGCCATCAGTCGCCGGTAGTTTGAAATCCGGCGCCTTTGCGCCTAATTGTAATGTGAAAGCCATAATTTATGCTCCTTATAGCAGATTCTTATATAGTTCGGAAGCTCATATTAACCGGCGATAATATACTCAGCCCCAATCTTGTCGCCGGTTTTTTCAATCCACTCGTGCAAAAACCGTCGATGTTTAACCAGAACATCCTTATATTTCTCGTCCCCGGCAAGATTCTTCATCTCGCCCGGATCATTCTCCATGTCAATGAGCTGCTCGCGATCACCGCCCGAATCATATATACAGTACTTGAATCGCTTTGTTCGAAGCATCCTGCTGTAATGGCTTTCTGCGACAACAAAGTCACGCCATTCTACTTCTTTACCCTCCGCCAAAGGCCGCACACTCTTGCCCGGCAGTCCTTCCGGAATTTTTATACCGGCGTAATCGCAAAGAGTAGGGAGCAGGTCAAGTCCGTTGGAGACCAGATGCTCATCGTCAATGACACCTGCGGGAATCTTTCCCTTGTAACTCGTGATGAACGGCACACGAACAGATTCCTCGTACAATACCTGCTTGTGCTCCAGCTTGTGCGCCGAATCCATGTCCCCGTGGTCACTGGTAAAGACTATCAGGGTATTGTCCTCCAGCCCCGCTTCTTTCAGAGCGTCGAGTACGGTCTGGATTTCGGTGTCAACCATTTCGGTCAGCCGGCAATACGCCCAGCGGTGCAGCCGCCATTGATTCTGTGTCCATTTCTTTCGGGTGTATGCCTGGAAAGGTCTTGGATTTATGTATTTTTGCATGATACATTCGGCCTCGTCTTCCGGCACGGCGTGATTTGCAGGCAGCGGGGGACAGTTCTTCTCCACGAAAGTACTAATGTCCTTTGTCTTTCGCGCCCGATCCAGCACAGCTTCGCAGACTTTCGAATCCGTGTTATCAATCGGAGCCTTCTGCTGTGTGCGGTTAAAATCGTTGATCGCCATATAGCAGATATCGTGCGGATTGATGAACGAAGCGAACAGCAGGAACGGTTTTTCGTGCCGGCCCTTCAAAAATTCAGCGCAGGCGTCACCCAGGCCCTGGCGCGAGTTGCCTGTAAGATTTCGATATCCGAGGTTCTCTACACCCTTCATCTTCCTGGGCAGGTGGACTTTGCCGCCGTAGAGAGTTTCGTAGCTCGCCTGCCGGAAGAGCCTGCCGAGCGATTGCTGTACCATCATCTCTGTTACTGCCGCCTGTCCGGAGTCGCCGTTATGGCCCATTCCTATGGCGCTGGGCATAAGGCCGGTCTGCAGGCTGAATCGGCAAGGCACACAAACCGGATTGCTCGCAAAGGCCATTTCAAATCGGACCCCCGAAGCGGCAAGCTTATCCATCGCGGGAGTTTTAAGCCATTTGTTGCCCGTACAGCTCATCATGCCGGCGTGCTGCTGATCGGTCATGATAAAAAGAATGTTCGGCTGGTTCTGTTTCTTCGGATTATCCTTGGCAGATGTCGCCCGGCCAAGCATCAGCTCGGTTGCAACGGACGCTGTAGTTGTGATAAATTCTCGTCTTTTCATTCTATTCTCCAAAATCTAACGCCCCGCCTGAGCCGACACCGTCGGCTGTCAACTCGATACCGGAGTGCGGAAAGGTTACGTCCACTTCTGCAATTCGATAATATTTCCTTCCGGATCGGTCATGTAAATCAATGTGATGGTGCCGGCGCCGGGAATCTCGACGGTTACCAGTTCCCCAACACACTTGCCGCCCGCTGTGATGGCCTCGTCTCTGGCCGCTTCGACGTCGTCAACCTCAAAGGCAAGGTGTGCAAGGCCCGGTCGATTGATTGCCGTTACCGGGCGTTGCTCGGCCTGATTATACTGGAATATCTCAAGCGTGGGCCCGTTATCGCCATAACCCGGCAGCCGCAGATGAATGCCGCGGATCTCGGCGCCGGGCACGCCCGTACAGCGTTCGACCCATTCGTCGTCGGCGGCCCTCTCCGGCGGCACGGGCTCGCAGCCAAAGACACGCTGGTAAAATCCGGCAAGTTTTCGCCAATCGGCGGCGACGATATTCGTGTGTTTGTATTTCGCTTTAATCATCTCAATTAATCAAGGAGTTACAAGCTGGCCTGCGAAAGACTTATGTAGAAAACGGATGCAGACGGGCCTTCCGATTGAAATCTTGTTGCCTGTTGTCTCGAGGGCGCCGCTTTTTTGGTCTATCCGGAAGACGATGACGCTATTGCCGCCCTGGTTGGCGACGAGGCAGAATTCGCCGGTCGGGTCGATGTTGAAATTTCGCGGCGTCTGTATACCGGCTCTCTCGTGCTCGACGAGCGTCAGCGTACCTTTGGCCGGGTCGATGCGGTAGACCGCGATGCTGTCGTGCCCGCGATTCGAGCCGTAGAGGAACCTGCCGCTCGGATGCACGCGGACCTCGGCGCACGAGCTTGATCCGGCAAAACCGTCCGGAAGCGTCGTGATGGTTTGAATTTCGGTCAAGGCGCCCGAAGCCGGCTCGTATGCAAAGGCAGTGACCGTGCCGTGAAGCTCATTGATAACGTAGGCGTATTTGCCGCCGGCGCCGAACGCGAAGTGCCGCGGCCCGGCGCCGGGCTTGACCTTCGCGAACGCAGGGTCATTGGCGGCGATCGTCCCCTTGTCGACGTCGAGCTTGTAGATCATGACCTTGTCGAGGCCAAGGTCGGCAACGAATACGAAGCGGTCGTCCGGGCTGACGTTGACCGAATGCGCATGCGGGCCTTTCTGACGCTGGGGATTTACACTGGCCCCTTCGTGCTGCACGAAGCCGGTCGGCTCGGCGAGGCTGCCGTCCGCTGCAATCGGAATCACCGAGGCGCTGCCGCTGCCGTAGTTGGCGACCAGCACGTTTTTAGCCGAGCGGTCGATATTGACGTGGCACGGGCCGGAGCCGCCCGAGGACCGGCTGTTTAGCAGCTTGAGGTTCCCGGTGTCCGGATCTATCGCATAGGCGCTGACAGTACCTGCGTTTCCCGATTCGCTGACGGCGTACAGAAACTTGCCGCTGGGATGGATCTCGATAAACGACGGATTCTTAGCCTCGGCTGCAAGAACCGGGGCCGAGAGTTCGCCCGTATCGGTATCAAGCTTGCTTCGATAGATTCCTTTGCTGCCATTCGCACCCGATGTGTATGTCCCGAAGTAAACGTCGAGCGATTCGGCGTAAACCGTCGATAACGCCAGACACGAAATTATTACCGCGATGAAAGCTCTGAATCTCATATGCAAATACCTCCTTCTTATGTCACTTTGTTGTATTTCTAATTCCAACTTCTGATTAAATGGTTCAAAATTATTGTTCCTGAAGAATTTTAACGATTTGATCGTTTGTTATCGTCCTGTCCAACCTGCCGCTGGCGGCGTTGGATGATCCGCCGCCCTTGCCGCCTACAGCCTTGTGAAGTTTCTTCAGCAGATCGTTGGCGTTTAAATTTCTGGAGTTTATTACAATGTTGCCTTCGCTTATGACAATACCGGTTCCATCGATTTCGTTCGCAATCAACGCTGCGAGCTTCCCGGCAAGTTTGGCAGAGACGGCATCGATTTGGATGCCGATCTTTGACGAGCCAATTTCCATGATTCTGGCCGATTCGACAAAGCCCGGCAGCATCAGTCCCTGCAATCGTTCCACTTCCTTATTCAGATTCTTCGAAGATTCCATTGCCTTGCGGAGTATCGCGGGCAGCTCGATGGTAGAACACATGGAGAGTTGTCTAAGTTCTTTCAATATGGAAGTTTCGGCCTGTGAGAATTCGAGCGCTGTCAGCCCGGCGGCGAAAGAAATCCTCGTCCCGTTTTTCTTGCTCTCAATATCCAGTATCCTGATGATTCCGATGTCACCCGTTCTTCGAACATGGGTCCCGCAGCAGGCGGATGCATCGTAATCGCCGATCTTGACAACGCGGATCATGTCCGATTCGATTTCTTTCAGGTCAAACCGCGTTCGAACATCGGTATCATTAAATGCCGTCTCGACGGGTATGTTCTCGGTTACTACTTCCATCGAATCTCGCTCGATCGCCTGGGCCGTCTCCCAATCGATTTTCTTATCGAAGTCGACAGTGCAGCTTTCGAGCCCGATGTGAACGCCGACCGTTCTCAAATCAAACCGCTTCTCGGCAATACCGGAGATAATATGTTGAGCGGTGTGCCGGCACGCAACGTTCAGCCTGTGCTGTTGGTCAACGCAAGCAATGTGCGTTCCATCGCTGAGCGGCTTATCAAGAGTGTGGACTATCCTGCCTTCGATAATCTCGACATTTAGAACATTGCATTGACCAATCCTGCCCTTGTCAGCCGGCTGTCCTCCTTCATCCGGATGGAATACGATGGGTTCTATCGTGACCGTGCGGTCGCCGACAGACTTAACTTCGACTTCAATCTCATAAACATCCGGATTTGTCCAATACAATCTTTTCATAAAAGGATTATAACCGGCAAACACCCTGTCGCTCAAGTACCTTCTTGGTGTAATGATTCTTGTGTAAGCTCATCCGAAGACGGTATTAACTGTCCGCGGTCTCTTTCGGAAAATGGGGCGAATAAAGCAGGCGTTCTTTCCGGACGGCCAGTTTGCCGCCGGAGACAAACGGTTCGCCGCGTTCGGAAAGATGCTCGACCATTCGCCGCCGCCATTCGAGCAGCGTGTTTTTGTGCGCCGGTTCGGCGGCTAAGTCATGCAGCTCGCCCGGATCGCCGGCCAGATCGAAGAGTTCTTCCCTGCCGTCGAATGCGTAGTAGATATATTTGAACCTGCCGTCTGTTAGAGCGTTCCAGTGGTCTTTATTGTAGCACATCGAGTGCTCCAGATCGATGAACGGCCGCCAGTCCTTTGTGTTTCCGCGAACCAGCTCCAGCAGGCTTCTGCCGTCAAGATGATTTGGAATAGGAATTCCGGCCGCATCGAGGAACGTTGGCAGCACATCGCGCAATTCGGCCGGCTGCGTCAGCGTCTTGCCGCGCTGATGGTCCATGCCCATACTCCCGGGCCATCGCAGCAGCATAGGGATTTTGGCCGAGCCTTCGTAGGCGTAGGTCTTTCTCCACAGATGATGGTCGCCGAGCATGTCACCGTGGTCGGAGAACATAATAATCAGCGTGTTCTCATACATGCCGCTTTTTTTAAGGGCGGCGAGAATTCGCCCGATTTGCTCGTCGATGAACGTAATCGAGCCATAGTAGGCCCGGCGTGATTCTCTGGCCTGATGGGCGCCCAAATCGCCGTGCCAGAGAATCGGCTTCGGCGGATCATCATGCGGACCATAGCGAGCCGCCCAGTCACCCACAACGGGCGCGGGCATGTCATCTTCGTCATACATATCTATGAATCTTTGCGGCGGATCGTAAGGGCTGTGCGGCCGGGCGAAGGAGACCTTCAGCATAAAAGGTTCCGAGCCATCATACTTCTCAATGAAGTCAACCGCTCTGTCGGCCGTCCAGGCGGTCGGGTGCAGCCGCTGAGGCAGGGCGTATGCCTTTGAACGATAGTCGTTCCAGCCGATGCCCGTCGCATCCGGATCAAGGTCCGGCGTCTGCTCTTTGAACCATTGGCGATAGTCACTAATAAATCCGGGGCTCTGGACGCGACCCGACTCGTCAAGCAGTATCTTGTGATAGCCGCGAAGCCTTCTCTGCGGGAACCAGTGCATCTTGCCAATGCCATAGACATAGTAACCGGCGTCCCGGAGCGCCTGGGGCAGCTCAAACCGATACTTTCCCGCGATGCGACCGTATCCGATCATGCCGTGATGCCACGGTGAAAGTCCCGTCAGGATCGCGCTGCGGGCGGGCGTACAGCTTGGCGTGGAGCTGTAGGCGCTGGAAAAAACGACGCCTTCCTTGGCGATGGAATCCAGATGGGGCGTTTTAATCACGAGATTTCCAGCGCAGCCCAAACAGTCGCCTCGGTGCTGGTCGGTCATCAGATAGAGGATATTGGGCCTGTTCCTTGTACCACGTGCAGAACGCGCGGCGTCGGCAGCAAGTGCAGCCGACGCCGGGACGAAAAGGGTGCTTTTGAGAAAAGCCCTGCGTGTTAATTTTATTTGACGACAACAGTTCATATCAAACTCCTGATTCCCAGATATTTTTAGCATTGGGGCGATATATCCTCTATTCACATTTGGCTTAATTCCACAAGAATATCAAATCTGCCCGATAGATGCAAAACCTGTATCCCATGTTTCCACATGATGGCAGGCGGGGGAGCAGCGAGAAATCTTTACTAAAATTGTTGTTAACAATAACAAGTTATACTAAAATACCGGCAACGTAGCCAAGCAGAAGGGATTCTTATGGCATTGTCCTCGGATGACATCAAAACAATAAGACAATTTGCTGACAAGCTCGAAAAATGGGCGGAGAATTTGTCTTACAGCACCTCCCCGGCCGAAAATTTATGGGTGGAGCTTACTCTTTCATTATATCCGCAGGACGTACAAGGTATTGCATCCTGGCTGACCAATATTCCCGCGACAGGCCAAAAGATCCGGAAAGAACTCGAAGAACTCTCCAAATTGGTGCAGGAAGTTGACGCCTGGCGTAATCAGGGGGTTTACATAGAAGATTTGGGCGAGTTTTGTGCGCGTATCAATCGGCTAATGAAGATCACCCGGAATATCATTTCTACTTTACGAAAGATATCCGGCTCAGGTGAATCAGAGCCGCTGGAAACTAAAGCAATCACCGTGGAAAAATCGAATGCTACTGAAACACCAGAAACAAATCCGGCTTCAATGGTGTTGGATGGCTTACCTGCCAAACCGCCCCAAGAAGAAGCCCTGTTGGCATACAAACTTTACTATGAAATGGGATTGACTATACAGCAAGTTGCCAAAAGGATGACCGCCGAGCTAAAGCTCGATAAAGCTCTCAGGCAATGGCAAATATCACGCTGGATAAAGCAGGTGGAAAACCAGCATATAAGCACGCGCATCCCCGTTCGTTCGGTTGCCCCGAGGACATCCGGGACTACGGCGCGATCCGCCAGGAAGATGCCGCCGCATAAACCGATGCGAAGAAAACATAGCCGGCCATGCTGAGGTTCGGGAAATAGAAATTATCCGGAGAATAAAATATGGGCGGTACCATAGCTAAAAATTCGATTTATCTTTTGGCAATTCTTCTGGCGAGTGTCACTTCCACCGGATCCGATGCCTTCGAGCGGGTGAAGTATAACAATCCCGGCCTGGTTGTGGATTTGGGCGTAGGGCTTTGGGTATGGCCCCTGCCGATGGATTATGACAGTGACGGCGACTTCGACATGGTCGTTTGCTGTCCCGATAAGCCGTACAACGGAACGTATTTCTTCGAGAATACCGGCGGCAATATCAAGATGCCGGTATTCAGGCCCGCCGTTAAGGTCGGCGCCGGACACAGTAATATTCGGCCGAGTTATATCGACGGCAAGGTCCGCCTGCTGCTTCCGGGCAGGGAAATCGAAGGTTTCCGTGAGCCGGAGAATCAGTTCAAAAAGACCCGGGGAATTTATTCTTCAACTAACGTGCACAACTCCAAAGGCCGCGTCCGCGCCAACCAGTGGCAATATTGTGACTATGAAGGGGACGGCGATCTTGACCTGATAGTCGGCGTCGGCGACTGGGATGACTACGGCTGGGACAATGCCTTCGACAATCAGGGCCGGTGGACGCACGGCCCCCTGCACGGATACGTGTACTTGATCCGCAACACAGGCACTACCGGGGACCCGCAGTACGACAAAGCGGAAAAGATATCGGCCGCCGGACAAGCGTTGGACGTCTATGGTATGCCTTCCCCGAATTTTGCCGATTTCGACGGTGACGGCGACCTGGATCTGATATGCGGCGAGTTTGTCGATAAATTCACATGGTTCGAAAACATCGGAACGCGCGCCCGTCCAAAGTATGCCGCAGGTCGATATCTGACTTACACGGGCAAACCACTTAAAATGGACCTGTGCATGATTGTGCCGGTGGCGCTGGACTGGGACAGGGATGGTGACATCGATCTGGTTGTGGGCCAGGAAGACGGACGCGTGGCTTTGGTGGAAAATACGGGGCGGGTGATTGACGGCATGCCTCAGTTCTTACCGCCGAAGTTCTTTCAGCAGCAGGCCGATATGCTTAAGTTCGGCGCGCTCGTCACACCCTGCAGTTTCGACTGGGACAATGACGGGGACGAAGACCTGATCTGCGGCAACACCGCCGGCTACCTCGGATTCATCGAGAACCTCGACGGCGGCAATCCGCCGAGATGGGCTGCCCCGGTATATCTCAAGGCCGACGGCGAGATTATCCGGATCATGGCCGGTCCCAACGGCTCTATCCAGGGACCCTGCGAAGCCAAATGGGGCTATACGACATTGAACATCGCTGATTGGAATCATGACGGTCTTCCTGATATTGTCGTCAATTCCATCTGGGGAAAAGTCCTCTGGTACAAGAACATCGGAACCCGGCAAAAACCTCAACTCTCGCCGGCACAACCCATCGAAGTCGAGTGGCCGGGCAAATCTCCAAGTCCGGCATGGACCTGGTGGGAGCCGAAAGGCAAAAACCTTGCTACCCAGTGGCGAACCACGCCGGTTGTTATCGATTATGACAAAGATGGACTGAATGATTTGGTTATGCTGGACTCTGAGGGGTATCTGGCCCTGTTTACGCGCGCTAAAAGAAATGAGCAATTAATCTTACTGCCGGGCGAGCGAATATTTACTAATAAAATGGGTGGCTTACTGAGAATGAACGACGGCTCGGCTGGTAAAAGCGGCCGGCGTAAGTTCTGCTTCGCGGACTGGGACCTCGACGGGCGATTGGACCTGCTGGTTAACAGTCGAAACATCAATTTTCTTAGGAACGTCTCGGCGGACGATAACGCGCATGTTTTTATCGATCAGGGATTAGTTTCAGATCGTACCCTCGCAGGCCACACAACCAGCCCGACTATTGTGGACTGGAATAAAGACGGTATCCCCGATCTGTTGGTTGGAGCGGAAGATGGATTCTTCTATTATATGAAGAATCCACATCCCTAAAGCATCTTGGAGCCATAACTGCTTCATGACAGACAGTGTCCGCTTGGAGAAAAGTCTGGAAGTCACATTTTATCTCGAATATGATGTAAGTCGACACAAAAGACACTGTAAAGGCTTGAGGGAATAGAAAATACGATGCCGGTAGAGTTAAGCAAGAAAGACAAACAGCTTCTGGATGGTCAACATGGCGAAGCGGCCCAGTTGGCCATGCGAATTCTGGTCAGGATGGCTGAGGTTCATGAAGCTGCCGAACTGATGGATGTGACTCAGGCTCACATCGACGGCTGTGGACTGCTCAGTGAAACCGGATTGGAATTTGCCGAAACTCTGGCGGTAAAAGGTGCGAAAGTTTCGGTTCCCACGACTTTGAATATGGTACCCCTGGACCTGCAGAACTGGAAAGAATTCGGGATAAACGAAGACTTTGCCGGCAAAGCCATCAGGCAGGCGAAGGCTTATACAGACATGGGATGTATCCCTACCTGGACATGTGCGCCGTATCAAAGTTACTTAACGCCTCGTTTCGGCCAGCAAATCGCCTGGGGCGAATCCAATGCTATCTGCTATGCAAATTCCGTTCTCGGAGCCAGGACCAACAGATATGGCGATTACATGGATATCTGCGCGGCAATAACAGGCAGAGTTCCCAAGTGCGGCCTTCATTTAGCAGAAAATCGCAAAGGGCAGTTATTGCTGCGGCTGAGGGATATTGACACCGCTGTTATGCAGAGTAACGAATTTTACGTTTCGCTGGGTAACCTTACAGGATCCCTCGCCGGGGACAAAATCCCGGTGATCAAAGGACTCCCTGCCCAGGCATCCAGCGACCAACTGAAAGCTTTGTGTGCGGCGGCTGCATCGTCCGGCGCAGTAGCGCTTTTTCACGCCATCGGGGTGACACCTGAAGCAAGCACATTCGAGCAGGCATTTCAGGATGGCAAGCCAGAGCGAATCATTGATATCGGTCTTACAGACTTACGAAACGCCCGGTCAGAGCTGTCCACGGCTGAAGAAGGGGCTAAGCTCGATCTGGTCGTATTGGGCTGTCCTCATTTTTCCTACGACGAATTTCGTGAACTGTCGGACCTCATAGAAGCAAAGACCGAAAAAGGAAAAAGACTTCATCCTAACGTGAGGTTTATCGTTATTACGTCCCAGACATCTTATGCCCTGCTGCAAAGAGGCGGTTTTCTCGATAAAATAACTACCTTTGGGATTGAAATTACCCTTGATACATGTGTTTTTCATACGCCGATGGTAGCTGAGGACACGAAGGTAATTATTACCAATTCGGGCAAGTGCGCTTACTATGCTCCCGGTGAATTGAGCGTTCTAGTCGCCTTCGGGAGCATGGCCGACTGTGTCGAGTCTTCTGTGAATGGACAAGTTTGCCGAAAGGACCCATTGTGGGAAAAATCCTGATTGGAAAACCGGTAGTGCCGGGTTCAGCCGAAGGTGCTGCACTTGTTTCCAGGGAGCCATTAAGTTTCTGGGGAGGAATATCTCCGCAAACGGGCGAGGTCATAGACCGACGTCACGACTGCTCAGGATCCATCGTAACGGGCAAAGTATTCGTGTTCCCTACGGGCAAAGGCTCGAGTACATCCAGCGCGACCTTAATGGAAAGTATCAGGACCGGCGTTGCCCCTGCGGCCATAATAAACCTCAGCGTCGATCCTATTCTGGCGCTGGGAAGCATCGTGGCGGACGAATTATATCATCAGACCATACCCATTGTGGTTCTATCTGAAGAGGATTTCTTGTCTATTAAACAAGATGACTACCTTGTTATCAAACCTGATGGAAAAGTATTGGTTAACCAGCAAACAGGCAAATAATATGAAGATACAATCAATAGTAGTCGGGATATCTGCCGTGCTGTTCGTATCGGCGGCAAGCCTTGCGGCCGATGAGTCACCTTCTGAGACCGATCCGGGTTGTCTGAACCTTGAGAGAATCATCGATTCAGAAGAATTTGACTCCAAATCGTTCGGCCCAATTCGCTGGCTAAAAGACGGATCCGGATATACGACTTTGGAAGACTCGCAAGCCCACGAGGACGTAAACGATCCAAATGCTGAAAAATCCAAAGACATTGTCCGATACGAGCCTCAAAGCGACGAGCGGGAGATAATGGTTTCGTCAACACGATTGATCCCAAAGGATGAATCGGAACCATTAAAGATTGACGATTACTCATGGTCGTCTGATGGCAATAAGCTGCTGATCTTCACGAATACCAAACGTGTGTGGCGGACAAATACGAGGGGAGATTACTGGGTGCTCAATCTGACTACCTGGGAACTGCGCAAACTCGGCGGCGATGCCGAGCCTTCAACGTTAATGTTTGCCAAGTTTTCGCCGGAAGGGCGGCGCGTTGCTTATGTTCGGGAAAGAAACCTGTACGTTCAGGATCTAAAGGACCTTCGAATAACACAATTAACGAAGGACGGTTCCGATACTATCATTAACGGCACATCGGATTGGGTTTATGAAGAGGAATTCCGTCTGCGCGACGGTTTTCGCTGGAGCCCCAACAGTAAATTCATTGCCTATTGGCAATTCGACACGGAAGGCGTGCGTGACTTTCATCTCATAAACTACACGGATTCTCTTTACCCAAAGATCACCAGCTTTCAATACCCCAAGGTCGGAGAGAAAAACTCGGCCTGCCGCCTCGGAGTGATAAGCTTTCGCGGCGGCGAAACGCGGTGGTTCAATACCTCGGATGACCCGCGCAATCATTATATCCCTAAAATGGAATGGGCCGAGAACTCAAGGACCATCGTTTTCCAACATCTCAATCGCCTGCAGAACACGAATGAAGTGACGTTAGGCAATATACGCAAGGGCAGCCTGCGCAAGATTCTCACTGAACAAGATGAAGCGTGGGTAGATGTCGGTGACGACCTGAAATGGCTTGACGATGGCAAAAACTTCACATGGTTGAGCGAACGTGACGAATGGCGGCATCTGTACATAATTTCCCGCTCCGGCAAAAAAGTCACTCTTCTAACGCCAGGTAACTTCGATGTGATCGACCTTGTGAATATAGACCGGGAGAACCGATGGGCATATTTTATTGCCTCGCCGGACAATCCAACCCAACGCTATTTGTACCGGACACCGCTCGATGGCACCGGCAGGATCGAGATGGTTACGCCGGCCGATCAGGAGGGAACACACAGATACCAAATGTCATACGATTCGAAGTGGGCAATCCACACTTATTCTTCGGCCAATAAACCTCCTGTAATCGATCTTGTGCGCCTACCGGGACACGCAAGAGTGCGCATGCTCGAAGACAACTCAGAACTTTGTGAAAAGGTGGCCGCACTAAAGAAACACCCGACAGAATTCTTCCGCATAGATATTGGCGACGGCGTCTTACTCGATGGTTGGCGAATTAAGCCCCCGGATTTCGATCCGCAAAAGCAATATCCTTTGTTTTTCCATGTCTACGGAGAGCCTGCCGGCCAGACGGTCCTGGACAGATGGGGAACAGAGAAATACCTATGGCATCTCATGCTCGCGCAGCAGGGGTATCTTGTAGTGAGTGTGGATAATCGCGGCACACCGGCGCCTCGCGGCCGTCAGTGGCGAAAGTGCGTTTATCGCCAGATTGGCATTCTCGCGTCCGCTGACCAGGCGGCCGCAACGCGAGCCATCATCAAGAGCTGGCCTTATGTGGACCCGGATAGAATAGGTATCTGGGGCTGGAGCGGCGGCGGCTCCATGAGCCTTAACGCAATCTTCAGGTATCCCGAGTTATATCATACTGCCATGGCAATCGCATTCATAAGCAATCAGCGATTCTATGATACGATTTACCAGGAGAGATACATGGGACTGCCCGATGACAATGAAGAAGGCTACAAGAACGGCTCGCCGATAACTTTCGCCCATCAGCTCAAGGGAAATCTTCTTATCATCCACGGCACCGGCGACGACAATTGTCACTACCAAAGTTGCGAAGCTCTTATCAATGAGCTGATTAAGCACAACAAGCATTTCACAATGATGTCGTATCCGAACCGCTCTCACTCGATCAAAGAAGGCGAAAATACTAAGCGACATCTCTACGAATTGCTTACCCGATACTTAAAAAAGAACTTGCCCGCAGGCCCTAAACCTGCCAGGAACGTTGAGATAACTGACGCAGTTACGGAGTGATTTTTTGCCCCAAACCTTTGGCAATTGCCTTCTCATAAATCAATGTAGATGCGCAAACGTCAAATAGAGCCATACCCACGGATTTGAACAGCGTAGTCTCCTGTCTCTCCTGGCTTTCTGAGTCGTTGTCGATTAGAAATCGCCCCAGCGTCATAATTTGATCCCGCCTGAGCCAGCCATTTCGCAGCGGGACAATAATGTCCCCCGATTCCTCCAGAGCATGTTCCGTGTCGATATAGACGGTCTTGAGCAAGCCGAATAATGCCTGGGGAAATTCTCTGACGTCCGGCTTATATGAACCGATGCCGACAAAGTGCTTGCCTTTCAACAAGTCTTCTTCGTCCGGCAGCACAGGCTCCAATGAAGTTGTTGCCGTAATTACAACCTGGGCATTTTCAAGCAAATCCTCGACGCAAGCGGCACTATGGACATTGACATCACCGATGGATTCGAGAAGTTTATCTTTAAGCGCCGATGCTTTTTCAGGATATATGTCATAGATGAAAACATCCGTGATATGCCTGGCTGAACATGCTGCCCGAGCCTGGTAGAAACCCTGAACACCTGCCCCGATTATCCCCAAAGCGCGAGTATCCTCCGGAGCCAGATGGCGAATACTCACGGCACCGACTGCGGCGGTTCTCACGGCTGTCAGAGCCGGGCCGTTAAGCAATGCAAGGGGCACACCCGTTTGGGCGTCATTTAGAACCATTATTCCATTCAGGACAGGGACGTTCTTCGCCGGATTATCCGGGAACAGCGTGACTACTTTGGTTCCGAAATAATCCTTCGTGAAACACGGCATGAGCAGCAAGACATCGTCTTCGTGATCCACGTGCAGCC
>JBARRE010000670.1:0-4241 GCA_049644065.1 Sedimentisphaerales bacterium
CCATTGTGTCGCGGGCATCCTGCCCGCGATTCGAGGGCGGGACGCCCTCGACACGAACCGGTGGGCCGAGGCCCACCCTACAAATCTTATGCGTCTTTACAATTCTCTCGATAGCGAAGGATCTAAAAATCGTCGCAGGCCCGATAGGCGTCGATGACCGCCATTTCGCCTTCCTTGCCTCGTTTGCTTCTGCCGTGCTCCATGCACAGAACACCCTTGTAGCCCTTGTCGTAAAGGTGCTTGAAGATGTTCTTGTAATTGATCTCTCCGGTGGTCGGCTCCTTCCGGCCGGGATTGTCACCGAGGTGGAAGGCGGCGATTTCGCTCCAGGCCATATCGATGTTCGGTATCAGGTTGCCTTCGGTAATCTGCTGGTGATAAATATCGTTGACGATTTTGATCGAGGGGCTGTTTACCGCTCGGCAGATCATGTAAGCCTGCGGAATCTTTGTCAGGAACAGGCCCGGGTGGTTCGTCCAGGCATTCAACGGTTCGAGGACGATTACCAGTCCCGACGGCTCGCATACTTCGGCGCAGTACCTGAGATTGTCGATAACGTTTGCCGTTTGATAGTCCCATTCGAGGCCGGTGTCGAACTGGCCCGGGACCATCAGCGCCCACTTGGCGTTGATGCGCTTGGCGAACTCGGCGCCGTCTTTGACCGTCTTTATGATCTTCTCGCGGATCTCCTTGTCGTTGGTGACAAAGGATTTTCCGCCGATTCCCTGCAGGACGAACGGCCCCATGGTCATATTCAGCCGGTCCAGCTCTTTGACGATTTTGGCGACCAGGTCCTGCGGCTTTCCCATCAGGCCGTTATCGAAGATAGCGGAAAAGCCCTGGTCGGCCATAAATTTGATCTGGTCGATCGGGTCGTTGCCCGCGTGCTCCTTGAACATCCCGAAGCCAGGCGCGTACTTCAGCTTGAACTTCTTCGAGGGTGTCGCCGCCCGTGCGGTTGATGTCCCCAGTGAAATCGCCGCCGCTGCGGCCGCCGCGGAAGCCATCAAGCCACGCCGGGAGATCCTCGTGTCAGGTGAATGTGAATTCTCTTGCACGTTTTGCATTCTGTGTACTCCTAAATATCACGTCCTACCAACTATTTCTTGAACGCGGTCCACTTCTGCTTACTCTTGGTGCTTACCAGAACGGTCTCGATGAAGAGCATGCCGCGAAGGCCGTCGTTGACGTCCGGGAAGTCCAGCGCCAGGGGATCGGGTTTCGTTCTGGTTATCCTTGCCCGTACGGTTTCGGCGAAGTTGACGTAATTGTTTGCGAAGGCCTCGAAGAACGCCTCGGGATGACCTGACGGCAGGCGCGTGGCGCGATCCGCCGCGGCACTCTTGGCGCCGACGTAACCATTTCCACGACTCCAAACTTGTACAGGTCCGTCCGGAACCTTGACGTACAACTGGTTTGGGTGCTCCTGATGCCATTCCAGGCCCCTTTCTTCGCCGTAGACCCAGATAGCAATATTATTTTCTTCGCCGATCGAGACCTGACTGGCGTGCAGAACGCCCCGTGCTCCGTTGTTGAAACGCAACAGGACGTTGCCGTCGTCGTCGAGCCTGCGGCCCTTGACAAAAATTGTCAGGTCGGCACAGAGTTGAGTAATTTTCAGTCCGGTGATGTACTCGGAAAGGTTCTCGGCGTGCGTGCCAATGTCACCCATGCAGCCGGCGCCGCCGCTCTGCTTCGGGTCGGTCCGCCAGGCGGCCTGCATCTGGCCCGTTTTCTCCAGCGCCGTGGCCAGCCAGCCCTGCGGGTACTGCACGACGATTTTGCGAATCTTGCCCAGGTCGCCGGCACGGACCATGTCACGCGCTAGCTTCACCATGGGATAGCCCGTGTAGTTGTGCATCAGTCCGAACACTTTGCGTGTTTTCTTGACAATTTGCTTGAGCTCCTTGGCTTCTTTGGAGTCGATTGTCATCGGTTTTTCGCACATGACGTGGAAGCCCGCGTTGAGGAAAGCTTTCGCGATGGGAAAATGCCAGTTGTTCGGCGTGGTAATCGAAACAAAATCTATCCTTTCGCCCTCGGGCAGCTTAAGCTCTCCCTCGATCATCTGCTGGTAAGTGCCGTAAACACGCTTGGGGTCGAGCATAAGCTCGCGTCCCTGCTGTTTGGATTTGCGTGGGTTGATATCGAACGCCCCGGCTACGAGCTCGATACCTCCGTCCATACGTGACGCCTTGCGGTGCACCTCACCGATGAACGCTCCCGGTCCGCCGCCAATCATTCCCATTTTTAGTTTTCTGTTGAGTTCCATGCCTGCTCCTTTCAATCAAATAGCAGAATAATATCCTGTGTTTTAAGATTCTGTTTTTAACCGCTCGTAAATATATCTCAAACAGACCGACATCGCAAGACCTTGTTTCAAAAAGAATTCGCAGCTAAATGTCCGCCGGGGCAGGTAGAATCCATACGGCCTGAGAATCAGGCAAAGTTAAGGTTGACCAATAGTTGAGTGTAGATTATAAATCTAATGATATCTACAAGTCGCTGATTTTGAATGTAAACGAAAATTTCGACGGTGAGAACATGAAAGCTGATATAAGTCCGGTATCTGTTGATTTGTACTTCATTCCTGTTAAGACGAGGATTCCGCTGAAGTTTGGGCCTGAAACAACGACCGCAGTTGTCTGTGCGCGTGTCCGCATGACGGTAGCGAACAGACAAGGGCAGAAGGCGCAAGGCTGGGGCGAGACCCCCTTGAGCGTCCAGTGGACCTGGCCCGGCAGTTTGAGTTACCAGGAAAGGTGCAATACGCTGCAGCAATTCTGCAAGATGCTTGCTGAGGCGTGGGCCGGGTTCGACCGGCAGGGGCACCCAATCGAATTGGGCAGCGATTTTATCGAATCAATCCTGCCGAAGCTTTTGGAGCGGCTCAACCGCGAGCGGGGCGAAAAGGCGGAACCTATGCCGCACCTGGCGGCCCTGGTCTGCTGCTCGGCGTTCGATGTCGCCCTGCACGATGCGTACGGCAAGCTTCTCCAGCGCGATGTGTACTCGACGTATAACGCCGAGTTCATGAACAAAGATTTGGCTGCTTTTATCGAGCCTGCCGAGGGGAGCAACATTTCATTCGAGGGCAAATACCCCGAGGATTTCTTCAGTTCTCCGGCGCCCCGGAGTTTGCCCGCCTGGCACCTCGTGGGCGGCAAGGATTTGCTCGACGCCTCCGAACTGACGGGGGATGAGCCGGACGACGGCTACCCGGTTTTGCTGCCGGACTGGATTAAGCGCGATGGACTGACATGTCTGAAGGTCAAGCTGTGCGGCAACGATTCAGAATGGGACTATGAACGCCTGATCAACGTCGGTGAAATCGCAATCAATAATGACGTGCAGTGGCTGACAAGTGACTTCAACTGTACTGTTACCGAGCCTGCATATGTCAACGACATTCTGGACCGGCTGATGAATGAATTTCCCGGCATATACCAGATGATTCTTTATGTCGAGCAGCCGTTTCCGTATGACCTGGAGAAAAACCAGATCGACGTTCACAGCGTATCGGCACGAAAGCCGTTGTTCATGGATGAAAGCGCCCACGACTGGAAGTTAATCAGGCTCGGGCGCAGCCTGGGCTGGACCGGAGTTGCGCTGAAAACCTGCAAGACCCAGACCGGTGCCCTGCTGAGTTTGTGCTGGGCAAAGGCGCACGGCATGACTTTAATGGTGCAGGATTTGACTAATCCGATGCTGGCACAAATTCCGCACGTACGTCTGGCAGCGCATGCCGGCACGATAATGGGAGTTGAGACTAACGCGATGCAGTTCTATCCGGCCGCCTCGGCGTCGGAAGAAGCTGTGCATCCAGGACTTTATAAGCGGTGCGACGGCCAGGTCGACCTGTCAACTATAAAGGGGCCCGGCTTCGGTTACAGGCTGGACGAAATAAAAAGAGAGTTGCCCGAGCTGGCTGCGAGCTTTTAATTTTGCCTCAATTCTTTACTCGGATTTCTTGGTTGAAGATTATTCAAACAATGTTAAGATATAGGCGTGAGTCTTAGTGATCGCTAGGCTTTCAATCCCACGGATGGGCTGTAAAACCTGTGTCGCATGCAGCAAATCTGCCGGACGGAAAGGTTTATGCGGAAATCATAGGAGCAGTAGTTAGGTGGACTTAACAGTCAAGGGGAAAATCTATGAAAAGAAGAGTGGGTTTGTGGATTGACCACAGAAAGGCTGTCATTGTGAGTGTCTCAGACGAAGGAGGAGAGACAAAACAGATA
>JBARRE010000671.1:0-7621 GCA_049644065.1 Sedimentisphaerales bacterium
GGAAAAGGCTTTGATATTTACTATTTACTACTGACTATTAGAATAAACTAGGGACAGCCATTGTCATTGATTATTTACTATTTTCTATTGACTATTTTTCTTCGTGGTTCTTAGTGTTCTTCGTGGCAATTTCAATTTATTATTTACTATTTTTTCCGCGTAATCCGCGAAATCTGCGGTTTCATAATTCTGCTCCATTATTGTCACCAAATACCCGGTATTAGACGCCAGCGTACGCGCGAAGCATACTGACAATATCCATCCAGCTCTTTATGCAAGGTTCGATCCTCAAGATATGTACGAACGACCCAAAGCGAGAGTCCGGCTGATGCAGGCAGAAGCGCCCACAGTGAGCCAAGTGCCACGGGCAGAGCAATAAACGCCAGCACTGAGCCGGCATACCCGGGGTGACGAACATAAGCGTAAGGTCCATTTGTTATTACATTATGCTCGCGATCAGTCTGAATTTGAACATACTTAATAAAGAACTTGTTGGCCAGCATTGCCCATACAGAAAAAGCCAATCCAAAAGCAAATGCGAGCAGGGCTATCAGGCGAACCGGCATCGGGATTGACGGTGAGAAGTGTAAACGTCCGTAGTCCAGACCAGCAACAACACATGAGCCTGGCCAGAACAAAATGAAGGAAACAGTAGCAAGGAACGGATCCCACGTTTTTGCTCCTTTTTCTTTGCCGGCTCGAACGAGGAGCATTTCGCGGTCTCCGAGCGCAAGTAAAGCAACAGTCGATGCGGTTAGGATAACCAGGTACGCCCAGGCCATAGGCCAGTCTAATCGGCCGGCCGCACCGAAAAGAAGGCCTCCCATGACTGCAAGATAGATAGCTGTCATTACAACAAGTCTTATCATCCGCTTATCCTTAACTGACATTTCCCATTTATATGGTTAAGAAACATAATTTTCTCCGTACGACACCAATAATCTTATGAAGTTCACCTTGAACTATCAAGAGATTCCACATTCCTGAATTCAGGAAATCCGGGGACACCTTATGGTGCTTAAGGAGGATGCCTGCGGCGGAAACCTGCCTATCCTACCTACTGCCTGAATTCCAACAACAATTGCATAAGTTGCGGTTCTCTGGTAGTATTAGTGGCGGTGCCGGTTCTCGGTACGCCGGGATGGGTTAATCGGAAATCCGAATTTATGCTTTTGTCAAGAGAGGCTTGAAAATGAAAAATGCTGCACTAAAAAATAAATCATTCTATGCCCTGACGCTCTTATGCTTTTGTGCTCTTATGTTTCTGTCCACACCGGCTTCGGTAAGCGCTATAGAGCTGCCGAAGACGGCCAAGCTCATTCCGCCCGAGACCATCCTGCTCGTGGATATCAATAATTTTAACCAGCTCCGGGGGCAGTTCGAAAAAACCAACTTTTACCAACTCTACAAAGACCCGGCGATGGTGGCTTTTATCGATAATGTCAAAACCAAATGGCGGGAAAAAAAGCAGGAATCAGAAAGAGAATTTGTCAGGACAATCGCCGACGCCGGCGTTTTGCCCCAGGGCCGGGTGGCGGTCGCCCTGGTATTAGACGAGCAGTTACAAGATGTCAACGAGCCGGTTTTGGTTGTGGCCCAGTGGGGCGACAAAATCGATAAAGTCAAAGAGCTGGCCAATGAAATCGTCCGCAAGGCCGTCGAGGACGGTGCCCGCCGGCAGACCGAGGACTATCGCGGCGTAGATATCATAACCATCGAGAAGAAATCTCCCAAAGCCCTGAATTATTGTTTCATCGACGATTGCCTGATCGCTTCGACGAGTCCGAACGTGCTGAAATTCGTCATCGCGCAGATCAGAGGCGCCGGCAGTACAACCCTCGCCGACGACCGGGATTATGCCGCCACCGGAAAAGCGGTCGATCCGGCCAACGAGGGCAGGATTGATTTATACGTCAACATAAAACAGGTCATCAAAACTGAGCTCGCCGAAGATACGACTGGCAGCGCCAAGGCCTTCATCGACAACCTGGGCCTGAATAATGTGACATCGTTCGGCTGTAGCGTCGAGCCGGCCGGAGGGCCGGGAGGCTCTTCTCTTGGAAAGGCGATCCTGAAAATCGACGGCGCCAAAGCGGGGATTTGCAAGATGCTCGAACTCGAATCCGGCCCGCTTCGAATGCCGAGATTTATTGCCGGATCAGCGGCCTCGGTCTCCGTTGTGAATTTAAATATCAAGAAGGCATTCGATGAACTTACCAATATTCTCACGCGATTTTCGCCCCAATTGACGGCGATCATGTACATGCCGATTTTGCCGGCCGGCCCACAGGGTGAACCGGCCCTGCAGTTGAAAGCCGACATCGTAGACCATCTCGGCTCGCAGATTATCCTCGCCCAGAGCATCGACAAGCCCCAGCCGGATGACGGCACCGCCCGCTCGGCAGACAAACAACCTTCTCCCGTGACGCAATCAGTAATTGCAGTGGCAATAGAAAATCGCACAGCCTTCGAAAAATCTCTTTCGACGATTCACAGCAAAATGATAGCACCGAACAATCCCGAAGCCAGGCGGGAGCTGCTCGGTCACACAATTTATTCCGTGGACCTCTCGGGCCTGCTGCCGATGCTCGGAGCGCCCGGCATGGCTCCGATGCAGGCGCCTGCCGGTCGCGGCACGCCGAAAATGCCGCCGTCAGCATTTACTGTCACTGATACCCACCTGATTTTCGCAAGCGAATCTGTAGTAGAGCAGGCCATTCGCACATTGAGCGGCAACCAGGCCGAATCAATCGGTTCGGCAGGATGGTTCAATAAAGCCAAATCGAACATTCCTTCGGCGGTGGGACTGGCCGGTCTGCAGAACAATGCCGCTTCCGGCGAATACTTCTGGTCCACGATGCGCCAATCAGCAAAGCCGGACAAAGCAGACGGCAAAGATAAAAATAACCAGGTCAGCGTAGGAGTCACCTCCGGCTCGCTCTTCCCGCAGGTAATGTTCTCACAGGCGGGCGCCGATTTGTTTGATTTCAGCCTGCTACCGGAATTCGATGCCGTAAAGAAGTACTTCGGCCTGTCCGCATTCTACGGTATCAGCCGCCCGGACGGATTCTTTTTCGAATTCAAGTACCTGAATCCGGAGGCATCCGAATAATCCAATTCATCCTCCCAAAAAGCCGCCGCCTCCGCCAAATTCGGCCAGACCAATCCCTGGAAATCGCGTTAAAATAGGCAAAATATCCCCCGATTTCCGACCAAAAGCGATGGTAGTTGGAAACAAAAATAAAAAAGTTTAAACTTTTTTTTATTCCCTCCCCAGCAAGCACTTACGTCAAAAATCCCGTCTACAATTTTGTAGATTTTCGCATCAAACGCGCAGGTTGCTCCAATTATAGAGGGCCGTCTTTCGGCTGAGCCAAAGACGGAAACTCGAAATACGAATATCGAAGCTCTAAACAATATCAAAGCTCAAATTTCGAATGCTCAAAACAACTCAGGCTTGAGCTTGCCGTTTTGAATTTAGAATTTCGGTTATTCGGTATTATTTCGAATTTCGTGCTTAGAATTTCGGATTTCTCCTGATTATTCAGGAGCCTGGGGGTTGGTATTACTTTCAACTTTTCCATCACGATTCCGGACAGGCTTTTATGGCCTTTCGTGGTACTGGTGCTGTTATACCGCCGGGCCCGCTATGGCTACACTTTCCGCCGGATACCGCTGACACAGGGAAAGTACGCCATCGTCGATCCGGAAGATTACGAGCGATTAAATAAATACAAATGGCATGTTGTATGGGGTTCGAGGACTTATTATGCGGCCAGAAATTCGCGGATTGGCAAGAAGCGGATCGCCATTAAGATGCACCGCGAGATAATCGACCCGCCGGAGCCTCTCGTTGTTGATCATATCAACCATAAAGGTTTCGACAATCGAAGAGCCAACCTGCGCCCCGCAACGCGCGCTCAGAACGCTGTTAACAAGTCAATTACAGCTACAAGCTCTGGTTCATCGAAATACAGAGGAGTATCCTGGCACAAGAATATAAAGAAATGGTACGCCCATATAGGCGTAAAACACAAAAGCATAACCATCGGATATTTCGACAACGAAATCGAAGCCGCAAAGGCGTATGATGAGGTTGCAAAGAAACACCACGGCGAATTCGCAGTTTTGAATTTTCCATGAAGAAAACCAACAAAAACTGTAGATTCTCGAACAAGATGTCGAATAATGTGATATACTCAAACGGTATTAGGTTTTTCTTAGAGGTCTGGAGAATGGTGCGAGAATTATATACAGTCGGCTATGAGGGGGCTAACATTGACAACTTCATTAACAGTTTACAGGCCAACAATATTAACTGTATCATCGATGTAAGGGCCCTTCCACTCTCAAGAAAGCCGGGTTTCTCTAAGACTAAACTAGCCGGAAGGCTCGAACGCGTAAAGATTCACTACATTCATCTGCCTGAACTCGGAACTCCTAAGGATATCAGAGACGAGCTAAAGTTAACTCGCGATTACGTAGCATTTTTTAAGAAGATGGATAAATATCTCGCCGGCAAGAAGGATGCTATTCGGCAAGCGTATAATCAAGTTATCAATACTCACTGCTGCCTCATGTGCTTCGAGCGTCTTGCAGAACAGTGCCATCGGAAGATAGTAGCCGAGAAAATCAAAGCAACAAACGGAGATGGTCTTCAGATAATGCATATTTAACTTCCCAGCGGATGGAAGATAGCGAAAAGTGTTTACCGCTTTGAACCTCTACTACTCTTGAGGATGGGAATCCGTTCAGAGAGCTTCCTCGGAGGAAGGTCTTTCAGCTTGGGTGCCTTTGCCTTATCTATGATTCTCCAGATTTTATTGAGAGATTCCGCGTTTTGTTTCGTTAGCTTGCCGTTTTTGCAAAGCCACTCCCAGATACGACGGAAGAGCACAACATCAGCAATGTTTCCGAGAACAACGGGCAGCAGGGGCCGCTTATCAAAGAGGTTCTTAATAGCCTTGATCTGTTTAGAGTTGTCCTTCAGACTCAATGCCGTATGCGCCGCCAGCAAAATCTGATAATGCGCAACATCTTGAACACTTGCTTTCTTAAGCTTGATGCAATCTAAGGCACTCTTAGCGACGTTCAACTCAACACAGGCAAGTGCGGCTGACACACACGTTTCGGCGGAATTGTCCGGATGGGGGTCAATAAACTTTAGTGCCCCTTTTTTGCCCGACAACGCCAGCGCTATAGCGTAGACCGCTCGAGTGTATACATGCTCTCTTTCGGCTTCAAGCACGCTCGGCATAATATCACAAGCGGTGTCAAAATCACCTGCTAGCAAGTTAATGAAAGCGTCCAGTACACCGAGAACTGGCCGAGAGGAATAGAGATTTGCGATCCGATTCTCTTCTAATGCCGTCTTGTATTCACCACGATTCATGAGGACTATTGCTCTGATTCTTCGCATTTTACTGCTTCTCGGAGATCGATGCTCCCACAGCTTCCCTATCTCATCACCAAACTTTTCGAGTTCTAACCTGTGGGCGAGCCTGTACAACTCTTCTAAGATGTCTTCATTCGCTGGTTTTCGTAGAAGGCCTGTTCGATAGTTGCGAAAAGCCCAGTCGTACCATCCCTCGTGTTTAAGGACTTCTCCCTGTTCATAGAGCAGTGTCAGGTGGATATCGTCCAGCTTTTCTTCCTCCTCCTTTGGAGTTCTTTCCATAATTCGTATATCATAGTCACGCAAAGCTTGCTTAAACTTACCTAACTCCATCATATTTCTGGCTCGAAACAAAAGGGCGTCTCCACGTTTCTTGTATTTCTTCAGAGACAACTTGATAGCCTCTGAATAGTGTTCGTTTGCACGTTCAATCGAAAGGCGACTTTCGGACATGCCCTCTTGTATGAACTTGGCAGACTTTCTCTCCTTCACAAGTTCATCAATTACCTGGCCCAACAGGAAATGAGTATTTAACTCGATATCTTCGTCCCCGCAAGAAAGGCCGAGGCACTCTTCAATACTCGAGAGGCCTCCATCGGATCGGTCCTTGCCGAAACATATGGTCCATATCCAAAGTGCCCAAGCAAGGCGTTTCGCGCTTTCGGGTTGTTTCTGAAGGTCACCAGGGTCAATAGCCTTACGCCATTCGTCTATCAAATTCGCCAGAGCAGTTTTGCTATGTTCTCTTATATCCTCTTTACGGGAATAACCTTGCTCGAAATCATCCCAGTGTTCTTTTACTAATGGCTCAAGTCGTATTCTTTTCAAGAGATACTCGAGGGCCTTTTTGTAATCCCCTTGCTTATTGTAGTATTGAGTCTCCAACTGCCTTGCTGCCACAACATCCTTGTTTGCATTCAAAGCGGATATGCGCTCTGCCAATTGCTGGAAGCAGGTAACAATCGGAGTCTGCTCATCGAAGGCCGCTTTTAAGCTACCATCAAGATTGAAGACCATGTTCTCGCCAATTTCGAGCATAGGCTCAAAATAGATTCTTTGTACCGGTGGGAAAAGAGACTCATCCTTAGCAGGCTCTTGGGCCTTGCCATCGTTTGCGTCTTTCGCTTGATCTTTCTTGCCAACAAATGCATCGGTTGCAAATGAAATCCATTTTTCCACGTCTACCCCACCTCGTGGGGGTACCGGTGTAGCAAGAGGAATGACATTTACACCGCTAGCGCCGAGGCATGTCTGCTCTCTCAGGAGATAGTTGCCCAAAACTGTTTGGATACCTTCAATGTTTGCCCGGTTGAGTCGGAAGCACAGAACCAGAGCGTCCGCAAGCAGGAGGGTACTGGCGTATGCCTGCTCCGCTAGACCGGCGCGCGAATCGATCAGAACATAGGTAAATCGCTTTTGTAATACCTCAGCAATATCCCGGAAGAAACCGTCTTTCGGCAAAGACGGGTGCTTCGTCTTTGGTATCTCGCTCGTGAGGTCGGAAACAACATCAAGGTAAGATTGCTCCTCTTGGCCCTTTTCCAGCCAAGCGGCCTTAATGCCTGCAGGCATTACAAAGAGGTTTTCAACTCCAGGTATGGGCGAAATATACTGTTCATCTTCGATATTCTCTTCGAGCCACTTGGCTTGGCGGCCGTTTTCCTGGTACCCTCTAAGTAGACCAGCAAAGCCTTGCTTGCCCGTCGTCGATTTCTTGGGCACGTATATGTCCAGGCCTGGCGCTTCCAAATCCATGTCAATTAACAGGACTCGATACCCTTTCTTTCTACGTGCAGCCGCCAATGCTATTCCTGTATGAACCAGCGAGAGAGTTCTTCCCACGCCACCTTTATATGAATAGAACGCGAATATCATGCTACACCCCGGACTAAATCACTTTCATATTTAGAGATCAATTCGTCTGTACGATCAATGTCAACACCCGCTCCCTCTTTTAGCACAGTCCGGTTCATGATGAACATCCCAAAGTCGGCCGGAACCGTTGTGCCTTCCTTCAAAGGTACATGTGCTTCGAATTCCAATCCAAGCGCATCCATCACCTCGAGTATTCTCTTCCAGCTTGCTGAGCGATAGCCCGTAATCTCATATTTTTGAATCTGCTGAGGTTTAATACCGAGATTCTCGGCCAATTTTTTTTGAGTATAATCCCTTGCAATTCTGGCCTTCACTAGGATTTGTGGAAGATCCTCAACAGAATGCATAAAC
>JBARRE010000672.1:0-4406 GCA_049644065.1 Sedimentisphaerales bacterium
TTTTTCTTAATTCGCTTTTCCTCTGAACTTCCCGTATATTCGGCTTGTCTGCCCTGGGTTTCTCATTAGAGCCACCTTTTTTCGCAGCGCCGCCTTTAATCAGAGACAGTGCTTTAATACATGCCGCTTTGGTGGTGCGATCACGCTGTTTCAGCCCCTGTTCAAGAACCTCCAAAGCCAGCTTTTTCATCCTGCCCTTCATACTCCTCAGCCCGTATGCCGCCGCCTTCTTGGAAGTCCTCGAGAAGTCGCCGAGCAATACCTGCGTGAGGATAGCCAAACCATCCTCCTGCATCCATGACAGATTGAAAGCCGCGAGCCTGGCAATTGTGATATCATTTGAGCATAACTTCCGTGTCAACTGCCTCAGAAGTTCGATTGCTGCTTCATCTTTCTCCCGTCCAGAAGATTTTTGTTTTTCGAACTTCATATAGTCTCCTTAAAATTAAAGGCAAATATAATTTAATACTCCTAATTACGCAAGTTCTAAAGAATAGGTTCGAATCAGTCCCCAATTTGCATATGCATCTTCATCGCCTTTCACCATCATCACAATCTCGTAGTACTCATCAACTGTCAGCTTTCTACTGACAGGCCATTTTAAGGGCGATCTGGTCCTGCGAACAGGATTTTATACGGACTCAAGATTAATTACGAACAAAACTTTTTTCATCTTGACAAAGCCGTAAAAAAAGGTTATAATAGTTATATAATATCTTTCCAAGAAAAAAGTTTTGGCTCCAGCCCTGGTTTGTTCCAGGGCTTTTTTTATAAAGATATGGGGCGTAGCTCAATTTGGCCGGAGTATCCGGTCCGAGTTACTCCGCCGCAAGGAGTCACTCGGGGAACTTATCGAAACCCGCTCCTACAATCCACGATCACTCTTTGAGCGGAATCCGCCGGTGAATCCGGCCACATCCCAAAAACGACTGACCATTAAAGACATATACGGATAGCGATAAGTTTAGTATAATGTATCGGAAAGTGTAGGAATATTGCAAAGCCGTGTGTATGGGAATTCCAGTTTAGTAACCTCCGGGCAAGTGGCAGGGGAAGTGCTTACGTCCGCCGAGAGCCTATGCGCAAATCAGTAATATATTCGGTTATTGGCATCTTCGCGATAACTGTCGCTATCGCGGCGGTAGTATTGATTATTTCGCACAAGCCTGAATTCCGCGCAGAAGATATTTTGAAAGCTTATCGGCGTCAAACCCGATACGGCGCATTGACCATTCGCTATCCGCTTAACGATACACTTTTTCCTCCGGAAATTGTGCCCCCTGTTTTTTCCTGGCAGGACGCCGATCCGAGGTCGGATACATGGCTCGTCTCAATTGAGTTTCAGGACGGCAAGGTAAACATGAATTTCCTCACCCACGGGCAGGAGTGGGCGCCCGAGGCAGGTACATGGGAAATCATAAAGAAGCAGTCGCTCGAAAAAGAGGCTCAAGTCACCATCATAGGCATCCGTCGTTCGGAGCATGGAAGCATTCTCTCGGCAAATCGAATATCAATCAAGACATCCCAAGACAAGGTGGGTGCGCCCCTGTTTTACCGCGAGGTTAACCTGCCGTTTATCGACGCAGTCAAAGATCCTTCTCGCATCCGGTGGCGTTTCGGCGTGATCTCTTCGCCTCAGCAGCCTCCGGTTGTTCTGGAAAACCTGCCGGTCTGTGGAAACTGTCACTCATTTTCCGCCGATGGGAAAACGCTCGGGATGGATGTGGATTATGCCAATGATAAAGGCTCGTACACTATCGCCCGGGTCGAAGAACAAATGGTTCTGGACAACGACACCATCATAACGTGGAGCGATTATAAAAAGGATGACAACGAAGAGACCTTCGGGCTGCTTTCCCAGGTTTCCCCCGACGGCAAATTCGTAGTCAGTACGGTCAAGGATAAGTCCGTATTTGTCCCGAAACCGGACCTGGCTTTTTCCCAGCTCTTTTTCCCGTGCAAGGGCATTTTGACAATATACGACAGACAAGCGGGTACCTTCAGGGCCCTGGCCGGGGCGGATGACCCTCAATACGTCCAGAGCAATCCCACATGGAGTCCCGATGGCAAATATATCGTTTTTGCCAGAAGCACGGCATACAACCTCAAGGCCCCCGAGGCCAGGGGCAAAGTTCTTCTGAGTCCTGAAAATTGCAGGGAGTTCCTCGAAGAGGGTAAGACCTTTTTATTCGATCTGTACAGAATCCCGTTCAATGACGGCGATGGGGGCACACCCGAGCCGCTCGAAGGGGCTTCCAATAACGGTTTGAGCAACTTCTTCGCAAGATACTCGCCGGACGGCAGGTGGATTGTGTTCTGCAAAGCAAAGAGTTTCATGCTTCTGCAGCCCGACAGCGAGCTTTACATAATACCGGCCGAAGGAGGCACGGCAAGAAGGCTGCGATGCAATACGAATCGGATGAACTCCTGGCATAGCTTCTCGCCGAACGGCAAGTGGCTGGTTTTCTCGTCGAAGGAAAATTCAGCCTATACGCAGCTTTTCCTCACCCATATCGACGAACAGGGACGCAGCAGTCCCGCCGTTCTGCTGGCGCAGTTTACCTCCCGGGACAGGGCCGCCAACATACCGGAGTTTGTCAACGCAGGGCCATCGGCAATCCAAAAAATTCACGAACGATTTCTGGACGATTACTCTTTTATCAGGGCGGCAAACGAATTTATGAGGTCGGATGATTTCGACGGAGCACTGCGGGCCTGCGGAAAGGCGCTGGAGCTGAATCCGAAGAGCACAAAAGCCCGCTACGCTTTGGCATATATCTTCGAACGGCAGGGGAAATTCACGGAGGCTGAGACCAACTTGACCGAGGCGATAGCTCTTGACCCGAACTATACTGAGGCACACTACACTCTCGGGTTGGCATTTGCCCGGCAGGGAAAGTTCGACCAGGCCGTCGGGCATTGGCAGAAGGCGGTACGGCTTGATCCAAATTTTGTCGATGCGCACTACAACCTTGGCCAGGCTATGTTCCACCAGGGGAAATTAGACGAGGCCGCCGGGCACTGGTTGAAGGTTGTGCAGCTCAAGCCGGACGACGCCGGCACGTACCATGACCTCGGCAAAGCCTTTGCCACACAGGGCAGGATGGACGAGGCAATCAAACACCTCTCAGAAGCTGTGCGTTTGAAGCCCGACTTTATTGATGCACACTACAATCTCGGCGTGGCGCTGGCGCGCCAGGGGAAGTTCGATAAAGCCATCACGCATTGGTCACAGGTGGTGCGGCTTGATCCGAAGAATACGGAAGCATTTGTCAATCTGGAAGTGACCTACGCCGGAATCGGCCGGTTTGATGATGCGATTTCGTGCGCCGAGAAGGCCCTAAAGCTTGCAAAAACCGGCGGAAATACACAACTCGCAGAGCAAATCACCAAACGAATCGAACTATACAAACAGAATAAACCTCTAAGCGGCACTCCTTAAAAAAGCGACTAAACAATAATCTTGCCGTATCTTGACTTGAGGGAGTATTGTAGAGTTTTTGCCTGGGGATATAGAACTTACTGCTCCGGCTTCCTGTACTCGATGACATCGCGGCTGATGTGCTTTGCTTTGGTCTTACGAGCAGGCAGTTCCCTGATTTCCGCAGCGGGCTTTTTCCGGCTACTACCTGATTTCTGCGCAGAACGGGACGTTAATGCAATCTTTTCTATGAGAACTTCCATGTCCACGTTACTGAACTGATGACCACAATACATGCAGTAGTAACCGATTTCACGGTCAGAATATATTTTCCCAAGAAGGCATTGCGGGCATTCTATATTCTGAGATTCAGGATCAAACATTTTCCTATCAGGCCTCTGGCTTATCATTAAACACTTCTCATCGCCCGCAGATGTTTTATCGGCAAAATCTAATTCGAATATTGAGCAATAAAGTAGCATCACTCCTGCCCGTCTGAAAAACACGTTGTTATTCGATGAGTCGGCCGCTTTGATATCTTCCGGGAGTTCCGGCCGAAAAGCCGCTGTTACAGACAAATCATCCTGTGGATTTTTATCTTGACCTCAGGCCGCTTTCGGGCTATTTTCGAGCTTTGTTTTTAATCGCTGTTTCAGCCCGGACGGAAAAAGGATTTTACGGTGCTAAGAATGGAAAAAGCCAAGGAGCAAAGAGCAGAAAAGAGATTACGTTATCGCTGGCACGCCCGGTTCGCCTTGAATCCGAAACAAAAACCTCTCTCGGGCCAGATGGTCGACGTCTCCAGCAAGGGTATGTCACTTCTTTACCACGCCGATGAAAACTGTCCGCAACCGAATCAATCGATAACAACAAACTTTGGCGTCCCATATTTCGACTCTGATGACTCTTTCGATACTGTATTTTTCAATCGCATCGGACGTGTCTGCCGGATTGATAGCCTCAGCAGCAAGGTGAATCGTATTGC
>JBARRE010000673.1:0-2487 GCA_049644065.1 Sedimentisphaerales bacterium
ATGCTGGATGACTTCAGGAAGCTCGTCTATGACTACCAGGCCCGCACGCAGCGGCCGATGAGCCACGTGCGTGATTTCCTCGATTGCGTAAAGTCACGCCGGCAGCCGGTGGCCAATCCGGTGATGATGCACCGTACGATGACCACAGTGCATGCGGCAAATATCTGTATGTGGCTAAAGCGCGACCTAAAATTCGACCCGGTAAAAGAAGAGTTCATCAACGATCCGCAAGCCAACCGGTTCCGTAGCCGTGCGATGCGTGAACCGTGGATTATATGAGGAAAGCCTATACCGTAGGGTGTGCACCGCACACCGCAACGTGATTGGTGGGCAATGCCCACCCTACCTTAGAAAGGAAACCGAGCCATGTTAAAGTTAAAAATACACATTATCCTGATTATCGCATTACTGCTTGCCGGCGCGGTCCAGCTATCCGCACAGACGGTCCCGCCGAAGGCCGACGAGGGCAAACTGATTGCCGTACTACAGTCGTCCGATGCAACACATAAAGATAAAGTCGACGCATGCCGTGGGTTGGCACTGATAGCCACCGACAAGTCCATAGCACCGTTAGTGGCGCTTCTCGGCGACGAAAAGTTCTCGCACATGGCCCGCTACGCGCTGGAGCCGATCAAGGATCCGGCTGTGGACGAGGCCTTCCGGGATGCGCTCGGCAAGCTCAAGGGAATGCCGCTCGTAGGCGTGATCGGCAGTATCGGCGTGCGGCGGGATGCCAAGGCCGTCAAGCCGTTGGCAAATATCCTAATGCAGCACGATGCCGGCCCTGAAGTGATGTGCGCGGCTGTGCGGGCGCTGGGCAGCATCGGCACCGTGACGGCGGCTGAGGTTCTGCAGGGGGGGCTGGACCACGCGCCACCGGAAGGTCGGCTCGACCTGTACGAGGGTCTCTTCCGATGTGCCGAACTGTTCGCCGCCGAAGGGCATCGCGACGTGGCAATAGAGATTTACGACCAATTACGCGAGTCGGATGGGCCGCACCAGGTTCGCGGCGGTGCCGTGCGCGGGGCGATCCTGGCCCGCGGCAATGATGGTGTGGCGGTGATTCGTGAGTATTTACGCAGCGATAGCTATATAATGTTCTCAGCCGCCTGCCAGACCGCTCTGGAGATGCCGGGCGAGGAAGTGACCAAGGCTCTGACCTCCGGGCTGAACGGATTGTCGGCGGACAATAAAATTCTGGTTATCTGGACGCTCGGTAAGCGAGGCGATGCAGCGGCGATTCCGGCACTGTCGGCCGCGGCTAATGCCGGCGAAAAATCCGTTCGGATCGCAGCGGTCAAGGCCATGCCGCAGATCGGTCATGCGTCTGCCGTGCCCGTGCTGACTGACTTGCTGGGCGCTACCGATAGTGAGATTTCGCAAGCCGCCCGGGAGGCCTTAGCGGCCATGCCGGGTGACGAGGCCGACGCCGCCGTGATGGCGATGCTCAATAGCAGCGAGACCGCCCCGCGGCTGATGGCGCTCGAATTGATCGGACGGCGGAGAATGATGGCGAGCGTGCCTGCGCTGCTGGAAGCCGCCGCCGGCCCCGATGCGGAAGTCCGGCCGGCCGCACTGAAAAAAGTGGGCGAACTTGGCAGACCCACCGAATTTTCGGCGCTGCTCGATCTGCTTGTGCAATTCGAAGCCCGGCAGGATCTTGATGCAGCCGAACAGGCGTTAAGCGCTGTTTGTGCCAAAACTGACAATCCAGAATCATATACATCGAGGCTCACAAGTCGGCTGTCCAATGCTTCGCCCGCTCAAAAGAGCGCAATGCTAAGAGTGCTCAGTGTTATTGGTGGAACGAACGCCTTAAACGCCGTACGCGAGGCGGCAAAAGATTCCAATGCTCAAGTCAGTGACGCCGCAATTCGCGTGCTCTGTTCGTGGAAGACCGCAGACGCTGCTCCCGATTTGCTTGTGCTAGCGAAGAACTCGTCGAATCGTGCTCAAAAGACCGCGGCATTACGCGGCTATATTAACCTTGTTCGGGATGACAAGCTCCCGACAGAGAAGAAACTTGAGATATGCAAGCAGGCGGCCGCTCTGATCCAACGGGATGAAGAAAAGAAGCTGCTGCTTGGTGTGTTGTCCACAGTGCCGGCGGTAGAAGCTCTTTCGATGGCCATGGCGCACTTAGACGATGCGGCGACTAAGGACGAGGCGGCATTCGCGGCCGTGGCGATAAGCGAGAATATCGTCGATCAAAAGCCGCGTGAAGTTGTCGAGGCCATGCAGAAGGTCCTCAAGGCCACGGAGAACAGAAACGTGAGGAAACGTGGAAGGACGGTATTGAACAAAGCAAAGCAATAATACCAATTGTAATTAAGATTTGCGCCTTGGTCATTTCGACCGGAGGGCCACGAAGTGGCCTGAAGTGGAGAAATCTATTAAAAACAGATTTCCCTTCGGGGCTCTCCACTTCGTTTTGTGTCTTGACTCCGCTTTGCTGCGCTCGAAATGACTCAAACAAGCGCAATATAC
>JBARRE010000674.1:0-2637 GCA_049644065.1 Sedimentisphaerales bacterium
CCGGCAACGCTGTTGACGACAGGGTGGATAATCTGGTCGGCGGCGATGTGCGTCAGGTGCCCTGCAATGTAGGCAAGCTTCCGCATATCATCATCGTACAGATTGACCTGGCCGTTTTCTCTTATCAAATCGCTGAAAATAATCTCGACCAGCTTCAAAGGAAATTAATTAGGCCGGTGCGAGTGCAAATGGTATGACCAGGGAGTGACTCCCTTGGCCTGGACGAAACCTTCTTTCAGCATGTCTTTGATGGAGCTGGATAGCCTGTTATAGTAATAGAGGTCCGGTCCGAGGCTTCCGAGATTAACGTATGCCTTATAATTCTTGCTCTTGGAAGCGTCGTCAAGTTTTTCTGCAAATTGTTTATATTCGTCAATTCCTTTTGCCTTTAGCGTTTGAAGCGCTTTATGGGCTATGAGCATATGCGTTATGTTTGCCGGCATAGTATTATCCTTATCTTTGTGTAAATCAGTTTTTGCAGAGTTTACGATAGTAGGCGAAAAACGCAAGGGTCTTTTCAAAGTCTAACGGTTGTTGCGTCGTTTAACGTAGGGGCAACCCTGTGTGGTTGCCCTGGTTCATTATCTGTGCTCCGCCGTTAGGCGTCCTATGGAGGGCGGCCACATAGGGCCGCCCCTACGTCGGTTGTTCTCGGTAGGGATGTCAAATTAAGTCAGCGGCGTTGTCGGGGATCCAGCCGTCGCTGTCGTCGGAGAGCATTATATGGAACCAGCCGCTCCGGCGTTCGAGCAGATCAAACTCAGTTCCGGCATGCAGCGGGTCCTTGAAGCTTTCCGGATAATTCGGGCCGTCGCCCTGGCGGGCAACAACCTGCTGAGCCGTGATAACACCGCAGATTGTATTAGCCCGGGATCGGGTTTCCAGAACCACCGATGCAAGAAAACTCATCGTCAGAAGGCCGCAAATCGCTGCCGTGGCGACCCAGGGAGCGGATTTGCCGCGCCACAGCATCATGGTTACGCTTATGCAGACAATAGCGAAGCAGATACACGTGACCAGAAATTTTGTCTTAATGGAAAAATCATAGTGCCAGAAAAACAGCGTCTCAAGGATGCGCTCTTCCGTTTTGACGTCTACTGTGTCAATTCTTCTGCTGCGCGCGAAGGCGAGGTTCTTTTGAATATTAGTGTCGGCTTTGTCGAGCCTTTGAGCCCGGCGATAATTCAGAATCGCTCTGCCGAGGTCGTCTTTGAGAATATAGGCGTTGCCGAGATTATAATATAGTTTCGAGTTTTTTATCCGGCCGTCACTGATTATCTTTTCATAGTTCAGAATCGCTTTTTCGTAGAGCTTTTGGGCCTGGTCCGGGTCGTTGGCTGTCGTGTTCGCTTCTCTGAAGAACTGATTGGCCTGGTTGAAAAGTGAATAGACTTGTTCTTTTGGCAGAACGCTCCGTACTGGAGCAGCCAGGCAGAACAAAAGCAAACCAATCAATCCTACGGAAAATTTCTTGTTAGTCATTTTCTGCAATTCTTTTCGATACTGCGAACAAGCTCGCTTACTTGCCTGATCTTATCGGGGTCGATTTTTATCTCCATCGGTGCGTAGCGCCCGGCCTCGAAGCCGGCTATGATCGTCCTGTATTTGCCGGCGCTTTGTGAATCCTGCGTTGCGGCAATAATCGCATCGTAACACTCATCGGGTGTCAGCGAGCCGGCCGTTTTGTCGAACTTCTCGCCGATATAGTTTTTCATAATTGACACAAGCTGTTCGTTTTGCTGGATCGTGTCGCGGGCATCTTGCCCGCGATTCGAGGGCGGGACGCCCTCGACACCCAATTTCTTTAATTGCCCGAGAGCTTTGCCGCAGGCCTGTCTGCGTCGTCTGGCTGCGACCTTTTCAGGGCTCGTATGTGAAAAGAATTTAATAAAGAAACTCGATACAAGCCCGAGCAGAGGGACGGCCCAGAGGACGGCATAGCCGGGACTGCCTAAAGCCGCCAGCGGCGAGAAACTCATGTCGTCCAGCGTCTCAAGAGCTTCGTAATTGGCAGAGAGTCCCTTCCTGATGGCTTCGATTTCCCTGTTTATCGGGGTGAAATCGGAACCCTCCATATCCGCGTTCGTCAGTATTTTCGTCGGCGCCACTTCGAGTTTGATCGGCTCGGTTTTGGCTGTCACGTACCTGCCCTGTTCGGCGTCGAAATATGCCAGCGGAATCGGTGGTATCTCTGTCACCTGATCGTTATTCGCCCGTATCGTTTGTGTAAAGACTTTGAAACTATCGTCAATAGCAGGTGAAGCTTTCTGAGAGGGGATCTTGAAATTAGCCGCCAGGGCCTGCACCTGTTCGAGCGCCGGCCATTGGATCGGTTTGAGGTATTTGCTGCCGCCGATTTTCACGGTGAGTGTAATCGGGTCGCCGACGTTTACTTTAGTCGGCGTAGCCGAAGCCGAAATTGTGTATTGTCCGACCAGGCCGTAAAATTGTGCCGGCTTTTCCTGTTCAGGCAAAGGCAAGACTTTCAGTTCGAGCGGCTCCGAGGCCACCATGAACCGCCTGTATCTGACCTGCGAACCGAAGAAACTCTGCGAGCGGCTACCCTCGACGGCAACAGCGGCGGAAACCGAAGCCGGCTGCATTGCTATTTTACCGGAGCGCTTCGGTATCAAAACC
>JBARRE010000675.1:0-14232 GCA_049644065.1 Sedimentisphaerales bacterium
TCTGACCGGTATCTTTGCGCTTCGGAAGGTCATCTTCCCCATGTTGATCTTAATCAAATTCACCGAGTCATCTTCAATATACGCTTCGACAATTCCGCCTAATGTCTCAATGCTGAAATGCTTTTCATTGACGTATCTATTATCAAATAAATATTTTGCGAATATTCTCAATCCATTGCCGCTTTTCTCGGCCTCGCTGCCGTCGGGATTGAAAATCCTTAAACTCAAATTGTCCCCGCTTTTGATTGGGCCGTACAGAATCCCATCAGCTCCAATTCCAAAGTTTCTATCGCATATCGATCGAATTGTATCCGGCGTCAAAGCCACATCGTGGATATTCGGGTCGATAACAAGATAGTCGTTTCCCAATCCATGATATTTTCTAAAATGCACTTCCATAATTCTTTGCCCTGTGCCGCTCATTGCAGTTTTATCTTCATCGATACAATCCCCTGCACCGGATAATCTCTATACCGCTCGATATTCCATAATCATATCAAATTATGTTACCTTTGAATATATCGGCAACACAAAGCTTATATAGATAGGCGCTAAGACTATATTGAATACATTAGATTCTTTAACCAACTGTTTTGAGTGTAGCTAATTTTTACTTTTTATGCATAACATATGTCATTGTTTGCTTGCTGTCTATGTTGAATCGTATATACTTATATCATTGTGAGCCTGCTGTAATAAGGTTACTGAGGCCCGCTCCTGGCGTGACCTCATATTATTATCGGGATGACTATTATAGTACTGTGACCATACGGCAGGGTCTGGTTTCATAGTATATTTCGTTTTCGTCTAAGGGCTTTCGAACAGTTGCATCGATTCCAATAAAAGTATTCTGTGGTATAGGAAAGCAATGCCAAAATCGCGTCCAAAATCTTCAGGGCATATCGCCGTTTCGCAATCTTGTGAACCAGAAGCGATAAAGCAATATTCAAGCCAGCGTCTTGAGTGGTTATTGCAAAGCTTTATCTTTTTTACGTTTTTCTACCTTTATCTCTGGCTCTATGTGGATCTTAGACTTATATATCATGGGGCCGGAATTATTACGAACTTCCCGGTATTTTACAAAGGCTGGTCTTTTTTCCTTCAATTTCTGTCATACCCGAGTGGGCCTGTCGAATATCTATCAGCTTTCCTTTCGCAACTCTTCTACTATTCATGGGCAGGAGCCTTAGTTATAACAGTCCAGGCCTGGCTGATCTGCCTATGCTTAGACTACCTGCTGAAAGCTACAAACTCACCTCGAATTCGCTTGATTTGTTTTCTCCTGCCGATTCTTCTGCTTGTTCTGTACACGCAGTATAATTATTACTTTGTCACAACAATGGCTTTTTTAAGTGCGTTGCTTACTGCATGTTTGTACCTGAAGATAACTCTGTCACGCGCCAGGAATTTCAGTTGTGTAAGCGTTTTTCTAATCATGACCGTCATTATTTATTATCTTGCCGGCGGAGCTTTTCTGCTTTTTGCTGTTCTCTGTGCGATTTATGAACTTGTTTTCAGGTCCCGCTGGAAGTTAAGCTTGTTTTATTTGTTACTCGCTGCCGCTATTCCCTACGTGCTGGGCCTTCTGATCTTCCGGCTTAGTATTATCGACGCATTTAGCAACTTGCTGCCCTTCTCATGGAAAATTCTGAAATATGAAGCTCGCAAAAGATCAATAGCAATAGTCTATGTGCTTTATTTGCTCCCGCCTTTTACACTTCTTGTATTAGGTTTTTGGCGGATGTTCGGGAAAAGACTACATTTTGCAAAAAACCGGACCGGCAGAAAGTCAGCAAAAAAGCATCGAAACAAATCTTCCAATCTGCAGGCAAAAGTATTTCCCTGGTATAGCTGCTCGCCAAAATTCAAATGTGTCGTCGAGTTATTGCTTTTTCTTGTTATTGCCGGCGGTACTGTTTTCTATTCCCGCAATGATAATCTTAGAACGAGGTTTAAGGTCGATTACTATGCTTGCCACAAGATGTGGCCGGATTTGCTTACCTCTGCCCAGCGATATCCCACGGATCCTTTCATTGCCCACGCAGTCAACAGAGCTTTATATCATATGGGGCGACTTGGCTACGATATGTTCTCCTGGCCCCAGCATAAGGATTATCTGTTCCTGTCCGGAACGAAATACCAATGGGCAGAATGGCAAGTCTTCGATCTTCATTTGGACATCGGCCTTGTTAACATGGCTGAAATTGCCCTGACCGATTGTCTCGAAGCTCTTGGGGACCGCCCCATGGTACTGCAGCGACTGGCCTTGATAAATATGGTCAAAGGTAATTTAGGCTCCGCCAAAATCTATCTCGGAGCGCTTAGAAAAACTCTTTTTCATGCCGACTGGGCCAAAAAATATCTTGATCGCCTCCGGACCGACCCGAATCTCTCCTTAGACCAATATATCCAGCATCTGCGCTCTTTGTGCCTGGACAATGACCTTCCCGCTCATTCCCTGCCCAGGGAGAGGGCTCTTTTATGGTTGCTGGAGAAGAACAGCCGAAATCGTATGGCTTTTGAATACCTGATGGCCTGGCATATGCTAAACAAGCACTTAGGCAAATTCGTCCAAAAAATCGAACTTGTGCGTGACTTAGGTTACGCCGTTCTGCCGGCACAATATGAAGAAGCAGTCCTTATCTACGCGTTCGGAACAAGAAAATCTATCTCTCTGAGCGATTATGAACCAAATCCCCAGGTGCGTCGGCAGATCGAAGAGTTCAGCCGGATTCTCAGCGGTTACGGCGGGGACAAACAAGCTGCCTTCAAAGAATTGTCAAAAAAATTCCACAACACTTATTTCTTCTATTATATATATGCACCTTCAGGCTCGAATAAATGACTCAATCACATATACGTATGAAAGCAAAATTACACAAAACCAGAAAAGCTAAATCCATTTACGTGATAATCGTATGCGCACTTATAGCTGTTTCGTTGCTTTATTCCTGCCGCGGCAGAAAAGTCACGATCACACAATACAGTTCCATCGACCGGCCAGCAAAACTCCAGCCGGATTACGCCGGCAGTGTCATCCCGCCTAACATCGCACCCCTGAACTTTATCATACAGCAGGATGGGGCAGGCTATTTCGTAAAAATACACTCAGAAAATGGAATTCCTATCGAGATATTCAGCAAGACACCCACGATTGTGATTCCGGAGGGGGCCTGGCATGAGCTTCTGGATTTGAACCGGGGCCGGCAACTCAAAATGGATATCTTCGTCGAATCCAGTGCTGCCGCGTCACCTTCCAATGGAGAAAATATCCCGTGGTCCCGCTTCCAAACTCTCACCGCCGAGATTGCCCGTGAGGACATAGATACTTTCCTCGTATATCGAAAGATTCATCCTGGCCATCGCATCTGGAGATATATGGGTATTTACCAGCGTAATCTGAGCAGCTTTAATGAATCACTCATATTGGACAATGGATATTTCAAGCACGGCTGTGTGAACTGCCATACTTTCTGCGGAAATCGTACCGAAAAAATGTTGTTCGGCATCCGCAGCGCAGATTACGGCAGCTCAGCTTTGCTGGTCGAAGGTGACAAAGTACAAAAGATTGGAACAAAATTCGGATATACTTCCTGGCATCCCAGCGGCCGCGTTGCTGCATTTTCCGTCAATAATGTCAAGCAGCTCTTCCATTCGGCCGCCAGTGAGGCTCGGGATGTGGTAGATTCCGATTCTGCGATGGCTTATTACAATGTAGACTCAAAAACCGTTAAGACCACACAGGACCTTGCCCAAAAAGATCGGCTCGAAACATACCCGACCTGGTCCGCCGATGGCCGTTACTTATACTTCTGCAGCGCACCGATGGCATGGACGGATCGGAGTGTCGTCCCCGAATCCTATGACCAAATCAAGTACGATCTTGTCCGCGCAAGTTACGACATCGACCGCGACCAGTGGGGCCAACTGGAATCGGTGCTTTCGGCCGAGGATACGGGCCTCAGCATCCTTTTGCCGCGAATCAGCCCGGATGGCCGCTGGCTTCTGTTCTGCATGTGTGATTACGGCTGCTTCCCCGTTTACCGACACAGCAGCGATCTGTATATAATGGACCTCGAAGCAGCTCAACAAACAGGCGAGTACAAACACCGCCGACTCGATATCAACAGCAGCGAAAGTGAAAGCTGGCATAGCTGGTCGAGTAACAGCCGATGGATCGTATTCAGCAGCAAAAGAGACAGCGGCGTTTTCACCAGAACATATATCGCATACGTAGATACCAACGGCAAAGTACACAAGCCGATTCGGCTGCCCCAGAAAGATCCGGTGTATTATGATTCATGCCTTTTGACCTACAGCGTCCCCGAACTTGTCATCGAGCCTGTTCGGGTAACAAAAGAAAAACTGGGCAGGGTCGTTCGCAGTTCCGAAAAAATACCCGTCAAGATGCCAATTACCATGGCTACACCCAAACCCGGTGAGCTTCCCGGCCACCAGGAGCCATGGCAGACGGAACGCGAGTAATACCAATTGAAATTAATTCTTGCGCCACACTGTCATTCCCGCACCTGCTTTCGCAGGGGTAAACTTGTCCCCGCGAAAGCGGGGAGCGGGAATCCAGCTTTCTTGTTATGGCCCCCTGCTTTCGCAGGGGTGACATCGACGGTTTTTGTTTTTCACAACAGATGCTACTTAGAAAAAGCCCACCGCCCCAACAAACATCAAGCCAGAAATTTCAGAAGGCAGAAAGAAGTAGGGCTTATAATGGCGTGAGAGTTTTTAGGTTGGACTACTACTGCTCCAGTGCGTGAAAGATTCCTGTTTCTTCAATAATTACAGGATAACCATCGATAGTCAATGGGATTATAGCTCGCAACTCCTCTGCTTTTCTCGATGAGAAAATCGTGATGCAGGGCTTATCTTCGTAAAGCCCAATTGCAGTGCCTTCGACGCCGTCAATAGCCATCCATTCGTCCGTGTGTTCTTCCTGGACTTGCTCAATCGTCTCGCCGGCCATATTGTATCCTTTCCGGAATAGACCAAAAGTAAAGCGGGGCAACATATATGCCACCCCGCCTCTAAATCTTAATATCGCCTGACACAGCTTATCGTCTATCAGTAACAACACTGCGCCAAAATGTCAATACGCACAGGCCGTCAAAGCGTACTCTGAAGCCCTCTGTTTATGGGACAGTTAAACTAAAGTTCGTCTTGACGTTTAAGCTGGGTTCATAAGTCAGCGAAGCGTGGGTTACATTTGTCACCTCCGACGTATATGTACCCGTCTGACGTGACTTTAGCTTGAAGGTTACGGTGCCGTCGCTGCCGGTAATCCCAGTGGTAGAGTCAGTAGATTCTTCGAGTGTCGTCGTCAGATAGACGGTTGCATCGGAAACCGGTCCCGCCTCACCTACAATGGTCACGCTGGTGTAAATGAAATAATTCGGACCTGCCGTACTATAATCCATAAAGATGTCCCATACGTACATTGTCGATGTTTGAGGCGTCGAGTTGTCAACCGTTACACTGACACTGTAGCCATCGGTTTGGCCGATTGTATCGGTTGCCTCGGCTGAGACTGTATAAGAACCGTCAGTATATCCAGTAGTGTCCCAAGAGGCAGACCAGCCGTCTGAGTCTTTGCTATCCACGCCGATGCTGCCACCATTCACGAAGAACTCCACCTGCGTAACGCCATTGTCGTCAGTTGCGTCAGCAACCACATCTATAACGCCTGAGACTGTTGACCCAGGTGCTGGATATACTATGGCCACTATTGGCAGGCTATCTGTATTGTCCACAGTTACACTAATTGCATCGCTGCCTGTTTTAATAGCGGTATCTGTAGCCGTTGCTGAAATCGTAAAAGAACCATCACCAACAGAGGCACTGTTCCATGACACACCATATGGAGAAGCGTTATCCACGCCGATGCTGCCACCATTCACGAAGAACTCTACCTGCATAACACCATTGTCATCAATTGCGTCAGCAGTCACGTTGACTATTCCAGAGACGGTACCGCCATTCGTCGGATTAGTGATCGTTACTGTCGGCGGATTGTCTACCGGCCCAGAATTCCAGTGCAGAGCAGCATAGGCATCGATTATTCCCCAGCCATATTCTGAATCCCAGCCACCAGCACCTTTGTCTTCTGCGGTAGATTCTAAGGCTCCTCTGACTTGGTCCGGAGTTGTAGCGACGCCATTAGAAATCAACAAAGCTGCCACGCCAGAAACATGAGGGGCGGCCATTGAAGTTCCTGTATAAAAATAGTAACCGAAATCTGAGTAGTTACTACCATTGTGAGTCTGCTGGAGAACTCCATCCATATAGCCATCACCGTTATTGTCGACGCCATCCCCACCAGGTGCTGTTAGATCAAGAGATGCCCCACAATTGGAATAACCAGTGACTTGCTCAAGATAATTAGTAGCACCCACAGCGATACAGTAGTCATCATAAGCAGCGGGATAAAGCACAGTAGTTGCCGACCCTTCGTTCCCTGATGAGCAAACTATTGTAACGCTTTTTTCATCGTGGGCGTAAGCAACAGCATCCATCAGGGTAATCGATCCACTGCTTCCTCCTAAGCTCATATTGATGACTTCGGCCCCGTTATTGGCAGCGAAATAAATACCATCGGCAATATCTGCGTAAGTCCCGGAACCGCTGCTATTGAGTACTTTTATTGGCATAATGGAGCAGTTATAGGCTACGCCGGCCACTCCTATATTGTTATTCGTGCTTTGAGCAATAGTGCCTGTGACGTGAGTGCCATGTCCCTGGTCGTCATTAGGATGGTCATCATCGTTAACAAAATCATAACCCGGTACAAAAGTAGTTTTGGCAAGATCAGGAGCAAGCTTATAAGTTACATACCTAAATTTCCCGCTACCTCCAATGGGGATAGCATCTACTCGATCTTCATAAGCTACTCCGGTATCAATCACGGCAACAGTAACACCCACTCCGCTGGACAGGTCCCAAGCCTCCTCCATGCCAATTCCCCCATAAACCGGATTATCCAGGTGCCACTGATAGGGACTATAGTAAGGATCATTTGGAACCATCAGTGCATAAGCAACATAATTCAATTCAGCGTACTCGACATTAGGGTTTTTGCTGAGAATTTCAACCATCTTTGCAGCACCGAGACCTTTAGGAATTTTAAACCTCTTGAATCCGGCAAAGGGACTCGTATAAATCACAGAGGTTCCATGTTGGCTGTTTATCTTGGCAACCTCGCTTCTACTAACGCCCGGTTTGAATTTAACTATTATTTCATCTGGAACATGCCCTGGCCCATCGTACTCAATCGGATCCATTACCAATAGCTGATCATCACCCAGTCCTGCTTGAACAAGGACGTGGAAGGCTAATAACATGATCCCTAAAATCAAGTATAACTTTTTCATAATTTTCCTCTTTTCAATTTGGTCTTATTTGATTACGTACCCATATATAATATCACACATTCGAAACTTGAGCCTAATAATATTATCGAAGCTTTGGCTCAATTGTATCAGTAAAATCTTAGATTTTCACAGCATCCCCGCATTTTCACTTCAGAATCTAATTACATCTCGCTACGATTTAGACGGGACAATTACGCAAAATCATCCTGATTCATTCACACCAGTACCTCCAAAATGAATAAACGGCATAATTCCCACCCTAAATATAGAAATTCTGCTGAGAATATAGAATATCAGATTAAGGCGTAAAAGTCAACGAATTTATTCACAAATTTCCTATTTTCGAGAATTGCTTAGCTAACAGCTTTAACAATAAGATTTTATAGCAATCCGGCACGCCTATGGAAATAACCTGTCGAATCCAAACGGCTTGTCAATAATCGGCTTTAGAACCGTCGCTGGCTTCCGGCACCCTGATCAGGTCAGGAATTTTATGATGATATTTTTGTAATGCTCTACACCTTTTTCAAGGTCGGCTACGTCGATATATTCATCCGGCTTGTGGCATAGGTGGGGCTTGCCCGGTCCGAAAATAACGACGGGGCTACCGAGTGAGGCGAAATAAGGGCCGTCCGTAGTAAAGCCTACTGCTTTGGTTTTATCGGTTCGGACAACGGAGCAAAAATCCTTAACAAAGTCGCAATCGGAATCGGTCTCCATCGACTGCATCTGGCGTATTACAGAAACCGCCGCTTCAAATTGCTTATTCTCGGCTCTCAACTTGGCGCAGATTTCTTCTAAATCGGCAATAACAGCCTGATGATCCTGCCCAGGTAGAGTGCGGATATCGATTCCAATGCTGCACTTATCCGGCACAACGTTCATCGTTTTGCCGCCGGCGATTGTATTGATGCTCATCGAGCACGTACCCAGCAGCTTATGCGGCTCGGCTTTGATTTCGTAATTCTCCAGCTCATTCAAAATCAGCCGCATCGAGCCTATTGCGTTCACGCCCAATTGCGGGGCCGAGCTGTGGGCGGCTTTGCCTTTGGTTGTAACCTCAAGCCACAACATCCCGCGATGTGCGGTTACAATCTCGAAATCCGTCGGCTCAGGGATAACAACGCCGGCAAGCTCCGGCAGCCAGCCTTTGTCATCAACAAACCGTTTTGCACCGACGCTATCGGTCTCTTCGCCTGCAACGGCTGAGAAGATAATATCGCCCTGCAACTTGATGCCGGAATCGACGATTTGTCTGATAGCGGTAACAGCCGCAGCGGTCCCGCCCTTCATATCCACGGCGCCTCTGCCATATATTTTGCCATCGCTTTCAACTGCCGTGAAAGCCGGATGCTTCCAGGTTGCTTCACCCGGGCCGACAACATCAAGATGACAGGCAAAAAGCAGCCCGGCCCTGCGCCCCGTGGACTTAATATTTGCTACAATATTTGCTCTGGTTTGGTCCCAGCTATCTATCCTTGAGTCTATGCCCGATCGGTGGAACTCAGCAGAAATTACCTCTGCTGCAGTTAATTCACCCTTTTCGACAGTAGTTTCAGCCTGAATGAGATTTCTCAACAGTTCTTTCATAGTAAAATCATTATATGGCCCGCCTACCAAAAAGAAAAATGAAATTTTTATTGCATAGTGAAAGAATAGTATGGATAATAAGGGGCTTAAAATTTTAAAGCTGTCGTAAAGGAGCTTAAATGGGACCTGTATTAAATGGGCTGCAAAAACTTCAAAGTGTTGAAAACCGCCTGCGGGCCGAAAAAGCAAAACTTACAAGATGCAGAAGGAATGTAGTAATTCAGGAAAATCTGATCAGAAGTCTTCAAAACGCCCTCGAAGCCAAGAAAGAGGAGGTCCTGTTAACTAAGGTCCAATTCGACCGCCTGGAATTAGAGCTCAAAACCAAAGATGAAATAATAGCAAGATTAAGGGCCTCGCTCAACAGCGCAAAAACGAATAAAGAGTATGCCGCTGTCCTCACGCAGCTCAATACAACCAAGGCTGACAATTCCAAAATCGAAACCCAAAGTCTTGAATTGTTAAAAGATATTGAGGCCGATGAAGCTGAAATCAAAGATATCCAGAAGCAGATAGACGAGCAAAAAGAATCCCTTGAGCAAACCCGAAAAGAAAGCGAAATACTGGCCAACAAATTCCAGGCTGAAATCGATAAAATCCAGATTGAGTGGGATCAGGCTTCACAGGTCATCCCAAAAGATACGTTGGAGACATTCAAACGCGTGGCCGAAACGTACGACGGCCAAGCTGTCGCGTTAATTGAGCAGCAGGGGAATAAAAAGGGAGCTTATAGCTGTGGGGGCTGCTTTATGGGCATCACCGCTGAAAGTGTTAATATGCTTATGACTAAGGATGACATTATTCGATGTCCCAACTGCACAAGGATACTTGTGCTCGACAATTTACATGAAGGTTAGAAGCCACAATCAAGACCGCAGAACCAAAGCGTATTCCACAGTCATCATGCGTTAGCCTGAACTCGTTTTAATTTCATTTTGAGGAGCTAACATAGTGCCTGATAAAATCATCGCTTATACAGACGGCGGCAGCAGAGGTAATCCGGGACCGGCCGCTGCCGGTTTTGTCTTGAACGATTCCAGCGGGACTCAATTGCAGGCAAAAGCCTACGTCATAGGCCGAACGACTAACAACGTGGCCGAATATACAAGTCTCGTAAAAGCCCTCGAAGCTGCGAGAAAAATTGGTGCCGAACAACTCATCGTTTTCAGCGACAGCGAGTTGCTTGTCAAACAGATCAACGGTCAATACAGGGTGAAAAGCGAGCTTATAAAGCCCCTTTACGAGCAGGCTGTCAACCTGCTCGACAGGTTCAAGAACTGGAATGTCCATCATATTACTCGTGATAAGAACAAACTAGCCGATAGTCTCGTAAACCAGGCCCTTGATGCAGGACACGACATTGAAGCCAAACGGAAATCCACATCGCCGAAGGAAAAGCCGATTCGACTCGGTGTTCTCATTAGCGGCGGCGGCACAACATTGATAAATATCCTTAAAGACATTAATCAAGGCCGTCTGAATGCCAAATTGGCTGTTGTAATAAGCTCACGTTCGACCGTAGCCGGGGTTGAGAAAGCGAAAAATGCCGGGCTGGATGTGAGAATTATCCGAAAAAAGGACTACGCCAGCGTTGATGAATTCAGCAAGCGGATCGAAGAAGAACTCGTCGCGGCAAACGTTGATCTTGTTATCCAGGGAGGCTGGCTCTGCCTTTGGAAAATACCGGCTCGATACGAACATCGCGTGATGAACATCCACCCCGCCCTGCTGCCAAGCTTCGGCGGAAAAGGAATGTGGGGACATCATGTTCACGAGGCGGTACTAAAGGCGGGCTGTAAAGTAAGCGGTTGCACTGTTCATTTCTGCACGAACGAATATGACAAAGGGCCCATCATCGTCCAGCGAACCTGTAAGGTCGAAAACGACGACACTCCCGACACGTTGGCCGCCAGGGTCTTCGAGCAGGAATGTATCGCATATCCGGAGGCCATAAGCTTATTTGCCGCCGGCAAGTTGTCCGTCTAAAACGGCATTACAAGAATCAAACCGTGACGTATGATCAAATATGATTATTCCAACTTTGCGACGGCAGGCTCGCTTTTCTCCGGCTCAGGTTCTTGACAGCCTTCAAGTTTCAAGTGCTCTTCATCCTGCACGTCGATCTTGATAAGGTTCTTGCCTTTGAATTTGCCTCCCAGTACGGCTTCCGAAAGCGGGTCCTCGATATAATGCTCGATCGCCCTTCGCAAAGGTCTGGCCCCGAATTCCGGATTATAGCCTTTATCGATTAGAAATTCCTTGGCCTGATCGGTCAGTTCCATTTTCAAGCCATGCTCGGTCAGACGCTTGAATACCTTCTTCAGCTCATATTCGACGATAATTTGTAGATTCTCTCTTGATAATGCCTTAAAGACAATGGTGTCATCAAGCCGATTCAGGAATTCAGGCCTAAAGTGATGCTCCACCTCTTTCTGGAGAACATCTTTCATTTTCTCATAATTTGCCTCGGGGCTTTTCTTGCCAAAACCAAAACCGGATTGATTCTTAATTAAATCGGCGCCGATGTTACTGGTCATAATAAGAATAACGTTCTTAAAGTCAATGCTTCGCCCAAAACTGTCCGTCAACCTGCCCTCGTCCATAATCTGTAACAGCACATTATAGACATCAGGATGGGCTTTCTCTATTTCATCAAGGAGCAGCACAGAGTATGGCCGCCTTCTAATCCTTTCGGTTAATTGTCCGCCTTCTTCGTAGCCAACGTATCCGGGAGGAGCACCTACCAATCGACTCACATTGTGCTTCTCCATGAATTCGCTCATATCAAGCCGAATGAGAGAATTTCTGTCACTGAACATAAATTCCGCCAGGGCTTGTGCGAGCAGCGTTTTTCCCACACCGCTGGGTCCAAGGAGTATAAAGCATCCCATCGGACGATTCGGGTCCTTAAGGCCGCTACGACTACGTCTAACTGCCTTGGCTACAGCAGTAATTGCCTCATCCTGTGAAACAACCGTTTTATGCAGCTCGATCTCAAGTTCCAGAAGTCTCTGCGTCTCCTTTTTCTCCAGCTTCGTCAAAGGCACACCCGTCATGTTGCTGACGACTTCTGCAATTATCTCGTTGTCCACTATACCGGTCGCCTCTTTGTTTTCCTCGTACCATTTTTTATGCAGTTGGGTCTTCTCATCCAAAAGCTGTTGGGCTTCATCCCTCAATGCTGCCGCCTGTTCATAATCAGCATTTTTGACGGCCTCGTCTTTTTCCCTTTGCAGCTTTTCAATTCTCTCTTCCATCTGCGTCAAATCGGGCGGAGGAGTCATGTTCTTAAGTCGAACTCGTGCACCGGATTCATCGATAACATCTATCGCCTTGTCGGGCAGACATCTGCCGGTTATGTATCGGGTCGAAAGCTCTACTGCATGGAAAAGGGCCTCGTCGGTAAATCGAACTTTGTGGTGCGCCTCGTAGCGGTCCTGAAGTCCTCTAAGTATCGCCAGTGTCTCATCCTTCGAAGGCTGCTCGACAATTATCGTCTGGAAACGCCTCTCAAGCGCCCCGTCTTTCTCGATATGTTTTCTGAACTCGTCTAAAGTAGTGGCGCCAATACACTGAACTTCCCCTCTTGCAAGAGCCGGCTTGAGCACGTTTGAGGCATCGATAGCACCTTCGGCTCCACCCGCTCCCACAAGCGTATGAAGCTCGTCAATGAACAATATAACATTCTTTGCCCTTCGGACTTCGTTAATGACCGCCTTTATTCTTTCTTCGAATTGTCCGCGATATTTCGTCCCTGCCACCATCATTGCCAAATCAAGCACCACCATCCGCTTGCCCTTGAGGATTTCCGGAACTTGCTTGTTGATTATCTGCTGGCTCAGACCCTCGACAATAGCAGTTTTACCTACACCTGCTTCGCCCAGGAGAACCGGATTGTTCTTCGTGCGCCGACAGAGTATCTGGACCAGTCGCTCAATTTCTTTCTGCCTGCCGATTACCGGGTCGAGTTCACCTTCGGCGGCTAATTGTGTAAGATCTCTGCCGAAACTGTCCAATGCCGGCGTCTTACTCTTCGTCTTTCTGCCTATGGTCGGGGCCATCTTCATCCCAAGGGCCGCAGGTCCGTCATCCACTCCGGCTCCCAGCAGATTCAACACTTCCTGACGCACATCCTCAAGCTTCAAACCAAGATCCAAAAGAACCTGAGCTGCTATACCTTCACTCTCTCGCAGCAGACCCAACAGAATATGTTCTGTCCCTACATAATTATGGTTAAGTGACCGGGCCTCTTCGATCGCATACTCAATCACCTTCTTGGCTCGTGGCGTCTGGGGCAGCTTGCCCATTGTAACCATATCAGGCCCGCTTTTGACCAGTTTTTCCACTCCGAACCGAAGCTTCTTTATGTCCACATCCAGGTTCTTCAGAACCGTAGCGCCCACTCCGCTGCCTTCCTTAACCAGCCCCAGAAGGATGTGTTCGGTCCCTATATATTCGTGGTTAAAACGCTGGGCCTCCTGGTTAGCCAGCGCCATAACCTTACGTGCACGGTCTGTAAAACGCTCAAACATTTTTTACCCCGAAACATAGTTTTAGAAAAATACCGATTTTCCTGCTGCCACCGTTGGATAAACACCAACGTAGTATACCAATCGGCGATAAGTAACATTTTATGTTATTTTTTCCTATTATATAGCACTCAATCCATCTGTCAAACATGCAATATCTGCTGACTCCCTTGCTTATCAGGACTGTTAACACATATCTTTATATACCTCAAGCTGTGCCGATGTTCATTCTCGGACCAACATTTTCTTCATACTCAATTTTATCGGCAAAAACAGATGCCAACTTTCCGATTACACGCGTAAAAATTAAGATTATGGGCACTTAAAACGCTTATCCTTGCATGTCGGTACAAGCCCATTATGCAATGCGGCACCTACGGAATCATTTGGTGCCATATCGAATTACACGCCGGATTCCGAAAAAAGGATAAAATACACCCCTCATCCGGTTATTTATGAACGGATTGTCTCTTGCCGCCCCGGACAGAAGTCAGAGTACCGAAAGCATAAAAGACCAGGCATTAGTGATGAGGCATGAGCCGTCCATGATTTGTCATTATCGATTGACGATTGACGATTCGTTCACTCACTACCCATTATTCAAAAAAGCTAAATATACATGATTCCTGAAATGATTGATACGGGGCCGTTTGTTTAGAGCCGGATTTAGCAGTCGCTAATGTGGGCTATTCACTGTTTGTCCGGCATCTCTTGTTCTTCGAAATGTATATCTG